>JAYRQH010000416.1:0-2170 GCA_041910715.1 Bergeyella sp. | reverse complement strand
TTATGTACAAGCCTCCCCCTTCGGGGGGAGCGAAACTTTCTTACCTTCGAGTAACCTCAGGTAACTTTTTAAACGATTTATCTCAGTATGTTAAGATATTGTTTTAATTATTAATTGTTCATTATCAATTATTAATTAAAAAAATTGCTCAAAGCAATTTAACCTCTTAAGGTGGTTATTGCGTCGGGGCTCACCTCTTCCCATTCCGAACAGAGAAGTTAAGCCCGACTGCGCAGATGGTACTGCAGTTATGTGGGAGAGTATGTCGCCGCCTTTCTTTTGAAAACCCTTCATCTATCGATGAGGGGTTTTTTGTTATGCATAATTTTAGTCCCGATGGGACTTTAAATATAAAAAAACCACCTCAATAGGGTGGTTTTGTGGTTTTTATAATTGATGGAATATCAATACTTGCATTTTGTTAGATAATTTGTTTTATATTCTGTGCACGAGCGTGACGCTCGCGCTAACGAGTAATGTTTTATTACCAATATAACGTCCCTACGGGACTGGGAAAAGTATAGTTATTCTAATGAAAATCAATTTCGCGTTAGGGATAGCAGCATTTGTTTGAGCTCTTAATTGGTTGCCTTCGAGATCCTCAGGCAACCAATTAAAGCGAGTGCGGATAGCCCGTCCCTTGTGGGAACGTCCATAAAAAAATCCGACTCTTGTGAAGTCGGATTTCGTATTTTATCTAAAATTATCTTTTTTCAATGTACTCGGGCAAACATAGGCCGTTAAAGGAACATCGGTAGTTCTAATACCAGCCATGCCTTTTTCTACGTTAATCATGTTGTGGTAGCCTCTAGCTTTTAAGATTGACGACATAATTACTGAACGATAGCCACCAGCACAATGAATGAAGAATTTTTCATCTTTTGGAACTTCAGCTAATTGCTCGTTTACGTAATCTAATGGGATGTTTTTAGCATTTACCACATGTTCGGCTGTAAATTCTCCTGGTTTTCTTGAGTCGATAATTGGAGCAGTTTCATATTGTGCTGCAAAAACTTCAGGAGAGATAGATTCAATACTATCTGTTTCGTAACCTGCGGCTTTCCATGCTTCGATTCCTCCTAATAAGAAACCTAATGTATTATCAAAACCTACACGAGATAATCTGGTGATGGTTTCTACTTCTTTTCCTTCTGGTGTAATTAATAATATTGGTTGTTTTGTATCTCTAATTAGAGCACCAACCCAAGGCGCAAATTGTCCATGTAAACCAATAAAAATCGAACCTGGAATGTGTTCTTTTACGAAATCATTCTCATTTCGAACATCTAAAATTAAAGCATCCGTTTGATTTGCAACCGCTTCAAATTCTTTTGGATGTAAAGGCGTTTCAGCTTTTGACATCACCGCATCTAAACTTTCATAGCCTTGAATGTTCATCAATACATTTTGAGGAAAATAAGCCGGAGGAGGCGTTAATCCATCTAATAATTCTTTGATGAATTCTTCTTTCGTCATATCGGCTCTTAAAGCGTAGTTGACTCTCTTTTGATTGCCTAAAGTATCGGTGGTTTCCTTACTCATGTTTTTTCCACAAGCACTTCCAGCACCGTGATTTGGATATACAATTAAATCATCGCTCAAAGGCATGATTTTATTACGTAATGAATCAAATAAATGACCCGCTAAAATTTCTTGCGTTAAATCTTCTACCAATTCTTGTGCTAAATCAGGACGACCTACATCACCAATAAATAAAGTATCTCCAGTGATAATTCCGTGTTGTTTTCCAGTTTCATCTGTAACTAAATAACACGTACTTTCTAAAGTGTGTCCAGGTGTGTGAATTGCTTTAATCGTAACTTCACCCACTTTAAACTCTTGTCCATCAGTAGCAACAATGCAATCAAAATTTGGTTTTGCTGTTGGACCATAAACGATTGAAGCACCAGTTTTCTTAGCCAAATCTAAGTGTCCAGAAACGAAATCTGCATGAAAATGCGTTTCAAAAATGTATTTGATTTTAGCGTTGTCTTTATTGGCTTTTTCGATATAAGGTTGTACTTCTCTCAATGGATCTACAATTGCAGCTTCTCCATTACTTTCAATATAATATGCTGCGTGTGCAATACATCCGGTATATATTTGTTCAATTTTCATAATATCTTATTTTTTACAAATTTACGTTCTAAATTTTATTTTTTCTGTACCC
>JAYRQH010000415.1:0-13138 GCA_041910715.1 Bergeyella sp. | reverse complement strand
TAATTGCGCTATTGGACGCAGAAACAGGAAACCGTGGTTTTCAGCTTACAGGTAACGAAGTGTATCTTGAGCCTTTTAACAGAGGATTACAGGATTTTCCAAAAGCAATTTCAAGAGTTCGAGATTTAGGTTTTCAGAATCAGATTCAAAAAAACAGAATTGATGATCTCGAAAAAGCTGTCAACTTCCGTATGGACGTTTTGCAAAATCTAATCGATCAAAAACGTTTAGGAAAAGATGTGACGCAGTCGGAAATGTTGCGAAGCAAAACTTCGATGGATAAAAGCCGCAAAATTGTCGCCGAATTCGTGAAATTTGAAGAAGATCAGCTCGAATTTAAAAATGCAGATTTAAGAAGTTCTGCATTAACAACCCGCATTTTCTTAATATTCTCGGGCCTTGCAGCGATTATCATTACAGCGTTTTTATATTTTAAATTAAGAAACGATATCCTCCGTCGAGACAAACTCGAAAAAGAATTGATCGCGAAAGATAAACTGTTGAATACCCGTGTGAGCGCCATTCAGAAAGTGGCCAACAGCATTGCCAATGGCGATTATACTTTGCGTGCCAGCAAAGATGGCGACGGCGATTTGGGCGATTTAGCAGAATCCATTAACTACATGTCCGAATCGTTGGAAAAATCATTCAACCAAATTAAAATGAGTGATTGGCATCAGAAAGGTTTGGCCAGTTTAAATGAAGTGTTGGTGGGCAACAAATCGGTAAAAGATATTTCCAGTTTAGCCTTAAATCATCTTGTAGAATACGGTAATTGCGTGAGCGGTGCGATGTATTTGGCCGATGACAGTATGTTGAAATTAGTGAGTTCGTACGGACTTGACAGCCAAATAAAAACACGTTTCGAAATCGGTGAGGGTCTTCTTGGTCAAGCTTTTGCGCAAAAACGATTCAAAGCCTACAACGACATCAAAGAAGAAGATGTCGTGGCAAGTTTTGCAAGTGCTCACCTTCGTATCAACGGTATTTTATTGGTTCCGGTGATGTTGGGCCGTCAGGCGATTGGTATGGTGGAGTTAAACTCTGGAAACAATTTCGAAGATGATTTGGTGCAGTTTTATGTGGAATCATGCCGAATTATCGGTGTGGCGATTAACGCAGCAATGGGTCGTGAAAAGGAACAACGTTTATTGGAAGAAACACAGGCGCAATCGGAAGAATTGCAGGTTCAACATTCCGAGTTGGAGAATTTGAACACCGAATTGGAAGCACAAACACAAAAATTGCAGGCTTCAGAAGAGGAATTACGAGTTCAGCAGGAAGAATTGATGCAAACCAATGCCGAATTGGAGGAGCGTTCCAAATTATTAGAAGAAAAAAATCATCTCATAGCCGAGCGAAATATCGAGATTCAGCGTAAGGCTGAGGAATTGGCGTTGAGCACAAAATACAAGTCGGAATTCTTAGCGAACATGTCGCATGAATTAAGAACACCTTTAAATTCTATTTTGTTACTTTCCCGTTTGATGGCCGAAAATCCAGATGAAAATTTGAATGAAGATCAGGTAGAGTCTGCAAAAGTGATTCAAAGTTCGGGAAGCAGTTTATTGACGCTAATTGATGAAATTTTAGACTTAGCAAAAATCGAATCCGGTAAAATGAGTTTGGAATATCAAAACGTGGAGATACTGGATGTAGTCACCGATTTGCGCAATCTGTTCAATCCATTAATGCAGGAAAAAGGCATCGAGTTTATTGTAAATATCGATCCTGAATTGCAAAGAAGTATCGAAACCGACCGTTTACGATTGGATCAGGTATTGCGAAATTTAATGTCGAACGCATTGAAATTCACTTCGCAAGGAAGCATCAGCATTAATATTAAAAACGATCCGAAGCAGAAAGATTTTGTTATTTTCTCTGTGAAAGACACGGGAATTGGGATTCCTGAAGATAAACAACGCATTATTTTCGAAGCCTTCCAACAGGCAGATGGCTCTACACGACGTAAGTTCGGTGGAACAGGTCTTGGACTTTCCATCAGTCGAGAAATTGCGAAATTATTGGGTGGCGAATTATCGCTGAAATCCAAAGTTGATGAAGGTTCCGAGTTCAGTTTGGTAATTCCGATTTCGTCAAATTTAAAAACGGAATACGTCAACAAAGAGCAGGATTTAATTGAGACCATTCAAGAAGATGTTCAGGAAATACAGGAAATTATTGCCTACGACGATACCGAAATGGCCGCTCCAATTGAGATGCTGGGCATTCCAGAGGACGTTGCCGACGATCGAAACAGCATCAAAAAAGACGATAAAGTCATTTTGATTGTAGAAGACGATGTTAATTTTGCGAAAGCGTTGGTAAAATATGCGCACACTCAAAATTACAAAGCCGTAGCCATGGTTCGTGGTGATTACGCGCTACCAGCCGCTTTAAAATACCATCCGTCCGCGATTTTATTGGATGTTCAACTTCCGGTGAAAGACGGTTGGCAAGTGATGGATGAGCTGAAAGGAAATCTTCAAACCAAGCATATTCCGGTGCACATGATGTCGTCACTTCACGTAAAACAGGAAAGTTTGATGAAAGGCGCCATTGATTTTATCAACAAACCTGTCGCTTTGGAGCAAATGGCTGTTGTCTTTAAAATGATTGAAGAGGCCTTGAGCAAGTCGTTACAGAAGGTTTTAATCGTTGAAGAAAATGCGAAACACGCCACCGCATTATCCTATTTCTTGAGCAATTTTAATATTTCGTCATCGGTAGAAGAAACGGCGGAAAACTGCGTCAATGCCTTCACAAAACAGAATGTGGATTGTGTGATTTTGAATGTGGAAGAGTCACGTGGCGATGAATATTCCATCATTGAATCGATAAAAAGTCATGAAGGTTTAGAAAATCTTCCGATTATCAACTTTATCGACCGTAATTTATCGAAATCCGAAGAATTAAAAATCAAGCAATACGCCGATTCTATCGTAGTTAAAACCGCCCATTCGTATCAGAGAATTCTGGATGAAGTAGGCCTGTTTTTACACTTGGTGGAAGAAAAAAATAACGAAGAAACCCGTTCATCAACGTTAGGTTCGTTAACCGAAGTATTAAGCGGCAAAAAAATACTGATTACCGACGACGATGTTCGTAACATCTTCTCGCTGACGAAGGTTTTGGAGAAATATAAGGTGGAAGTTGTGCTCGCAATGGACGGCAAACAAGCTTTGGAACAGATTAAGGAACATCCAGACATCGACGTGATTTTAATGGATATGATGATGCCTGAAATGGACGGCTACGAAACCATTCGGGAAATCCGCAAACAACCTAAATTTATGCGTCTTCCGATTATCGCCATCACCGCAAAATCGATGATTGGTGAGCGCGAAAAATGTATTGAAGCCGGTGCGTCCGATTATATCTCGAAGCCTGTAGATACCGATCAGTTATTGTCGTTGCTTCGCGTTTGGATGTACGAAAGTTAATTTGCAACTCAAATTATGAAAAAGAAAATTTTAATTGTGGACGATGATCCACGCAACATATTTGCCCTCAAACTCACACTGAAAGCCCGTGGTTTCCAACTGGAAAGTTCGACCTCCGCGCAGGAAGCGATTGAGATGATGAAATCTCACAACGATTTTTCAGTAGTGCTGATGGATATGATGATGCCCGAAATGGACGGTTACGAAGCCATCAAGATTATCCGTAATTCAGAGGGTATCAACGATGTTCCGGTGATTGCGGTTACCGCTCAGGCAATGCCCGAAGACCGTCAAAAATGTTTGGATGCAGGTGCGCAAGATTATGTGTCGAAGCCCATTAATGTTGATGTTTTACTGAGTTCTATCGAAAAAATACTAGGATGCTAGAACCCAGCATTGTAAAGGATGAAGAAGTTGAATTTCTAATTAAAGATGTTCACGAACTCTACGGCTACGATTTTTCGCAGTACAGCCGTGCGTCCTTTAAGCGCCGTATCAACCGCATTTGCCTGATTGATAAATTCACGAGCTATGCCGAATTGCGCTACACCATTGTAAACGACCCTGAATATTTTAAGCGTTTTGTGGAAGAAATCACGGTGAATGTGACGGAAATGTTTCGTGATCCCTCGTTTTTTAAGTCTTTGCGCGAGAATATCTTGCCGCAACTAGGAACATATCCTTTAATCAGAATTTGGGTGGCAGGCTGCTCCACAGGTGAAGAAGCATATTCAATTGCGATTTTGTTGAAAGAAGCCAATTTGTATCATAAATCGTTAATCTACGGAACCGATATCAATCCATCGGTTTTAGAGAAGGCAAGAGCGGGTGTTTTCCCGATTCAGCAGATGAAATTATACACCGAAAATTATATTCTTTCGGGCGGTAAAAAAGATTTTTCAGATTACTACACCGCAAATTACGACAGTGTAAAATTTGATAAAAGCTTGCAGGAAAAACTGATTTTGTCCACACACAACCTGGTTTCGGACTCTTCTTTCAACAGTTTTCAGTTGATTATTTGCAGAAATGTTTTAATTTATTTTGATAAAGGTTTGCAGGAGCGCGTCTTCCGTTTGTTTGATGAAAGTCTCGAGAATCTGGGATTTTTGGCTTTAGGTTCAAAAGAAACTCTGCGTTTTTCAAAATTGGACCAAAATTTTCATCAGGTAGACGATCAAAAAATCTGGAAAAAAGTAGAACATCATTAAAATTTTAAATATTTTAGTAAGAAGATTGCTTTTAAAATTGAATTTTCATCACTTTATTAATTTTAACGAAAGTAGAGATGGTGATTTCAACTAAAAAGTATACCTCGATTACAGAAGTAGAAAGCGTTTTATGAACGACAAAAAAACAGAATTGGTGATTATTGGTGGCTCCGCAGGAAGTTTGCAGGTGATTTTGGACCTGATTAAAAACTTGGATGCAGAGCTTGGTTTCCCTATTTTGTTGGTGGTTCACAGAAAGGCGCAATCCACAAGTATTTTGCCCACGTTGTTAGAACAATTTTCGAAAATGAGGGTTGAAGAAGTGGAAGACAAGTCGGAAATGGAAAAAGATTGCATTTATATCGTTCCTGCCGACTATCATCTATTGTTTGAATCAAAAAAGAAAGTATCTTTGGATGCTTCGGAGAAGGTGAACTATTCGCGACCGTCGATTGATGTCACATTTCGCTCTGCTGCAGAGACTTTTGGCGAGAATGTAGTGGCTATTTTGCTTTCTGGCGCCAATGCCGATGGTGTGGAAGGTTTGCAATACATTAAAAGAAACGAGGGTCAGGTGTGGATTCAGAATCCCGAGACCGCGGAAGTGGATTACATGCCGAAGCAAGCGATGCAAAATGTCGAATTCGATTGGCTTTTCGAACCTAAAGATTTGGCAGAAAAAGTTAAAAGTTTGTAGTCGTCATTTCGAGTGTTTATCGAAGCGCAGCGAAGAAAAATATATCTAGAAATTAACAGTAAAAAAGAATTAAATAATAAATAATGAGCAAGAAAAGAATATTAATATTTGATGACGATACCATCATTTTGGAGGTGATCAGCATCATTTTTGAGGATGCGGGCTATGAGGTGAGAATTTCCGAAACTTCTCATGATATTATCGAGAAGGTTGCCGATTTTCATCCGGACGTCATTCTTATGGACAATTGGATTCCCAATATTGGCGGTGTAGAAGCCACTCAAATGTTGAAATCACATCCTGAATTTAAAGACATTCCTGTAATCTACGTAACTGCCAACAACGATATATCTGCGTTAGCGAAAGAAGCGGGCGCTGACGATTACATCGCTAAACCTTTTGATTTAACAGTTCTTGAAGAAAAAGTTGCCGAATATATTTCCTAGACTTTTACATCAAAATAAATAGAGAAATTCTTAAAAAATGAAACTGTTTTTTAAGAATTTTTTTATTTTCACTCAGTTATAACAGTTTTAAAATCAGCCTGATAAAGCATATTTTTTTAAGATTATTCTATATGAGACGGTTATTTTCTTTGCTTATCTTTATAATTTGTAGCGGTTTCTTTTTTGCTCAAAAAGTCCATACAACAGAAATTAAATTGGTGCGCGATGAACAGTGGTGGGGTGGTGCAGTTGCTCTGGGATCGCAGATGCCCTATATGAAACCTTTGAAGGAATTTGATTTAGCCCTTCAAAATAATAATAATCAAGTTGTTGCACTTTTTTTATCAAACAAGGGCCGTTTTGTCTGGAGTGAAAAGCCTTTTAAATTTGAAGTTGGAGAAAAGACATTACAAATTACGTCCAGTTTTGAAGAGGTTCACGTGCAAAAGTCGGGTTCTACATTAAAATCGGCGTATTTGGAAGCAAGTAAAAAGTATTTTCGTGCAATGGGAACGCTTCCTGACCCTCTTTTTTTCTCGATGCCGCAGTACAATACCTGGATTGAGTTGATTTACAATCAAAACGAACAGGATATTTTAAAATACGCTCAGGGCATTGTTGATCATCAATTTCCGAAAGGTGTTTTAATGATTGATGATAATTGGCAGAAATACTACGGAAATTTCGAGTTTAAACCCGAGAAGTTCCCAAATCCCAAGCAGATGGTTGCTAAATTACATGCTATGGGCTTCAAAGTGATGGTATGGGTGTGTCCTTTTGTAAGTCCCGATAGTCCCGAATACCGTATGCTTGCTGATAAAGGATATTTAATTAAAGAAAAAGGCAGAAATACTCCCGCGATCATTTCGTGGTGGAATGGGAAAAGTGCGTGTTTTGATTTGACCAATCCTGAGGCAAAAGCCTTCGTAGTAGCGCAATTAAAAAAAATGCAAACGGATTACGGAATCGACGGATTTAAATTTGATGCAGGAGATAACGAGTTTTATGATCCAAATTATATTGATAGTTATTCAAAAAATACGATTTCTGTAGATCATACAAAAGCCTGGAATGAGCTTGGCTTGGAGTTTCCGTTTAATGAATATCGTGCGGCATGGCAAATGGGCGGTCAGCCGCTGGTGCAACGACTAGGTGATAAGGCTTATTCTTGGAAAGCGGTCGGAATGCTAATTCCCGACATGATTGCTGCTGGGCTTTTAGGCTACTCATATACGTGTCCCGATATGATTGGCGGTGGTTCCTTTACCGCATTTCTCGATTTGAAAGAAGTTGATTTTGATCAAAAATTAATTATACGTTCAGCTCAAGTTCACGCTTTGATGCCGATGATGCAGTTTTCAGTGGCACCGTGGCGAATTTTAAGTCCTGAAAACCTCGAAATAGCAAGAAATGCCGCAAAATTGCATGAAAAATTCGGACCTTATATTTTAGATTATGCGCATGAATCTTCCAAAAATGGCGAACCTATTGTACGTCATATGGATTATGTGTTCCCAAATCAGGGTTTCGCTTTCACAAAAGATCAGTTTATGTTGGGCGACCGCTATTTAGTAGCGCCAATAGTTACGGCAGAGGATAAGCGATCGGTAAAACTCCCAAAAGGGAAGTGGAAGGATGATTTAGGAAAAGTATTCCAAGGTGGACAAACCATAGAAATTGAAGTACCATTAAACCGTCTTCCGTACTTTGAGCGGCTATCAAAATGATAAATGAAACTAATAAAATGTAGTGAAGCATAAATCGTGTATATTTGTGACATAAAACACAAAATCATGATTTTCAAATTTCCTCGATACAACGGTGTCTTAGATATACATCATCAGCACTTTTCCTAGGAGATCCTTTTTCCCGTTATCTTAATTTATCATTTACATTTTTTATCATCATGCTTCATAGCTTTTTACCTTTGGTGGTAGCAATGGTTTTCATTACCGTTCTACTGAATATTTGGGCGAACAAACTCAAAATTGCCTATCCAATTCTGTTGGTTTTGGCAGGTCTGGCGATTAGTTTTGTCCCAGGATTGCCCGTTATCCGTATAGATCCAGATTTAATTTTCTTTATTTTTCTACCACCGTTACTTTTCGAAGCGGCATGGACGGTTTCTTTCAAAGAAATGAAAAAATGGTGGCGTATGATTGGTAGTTTTGCCTTTTTGGTGGTGTTTTTCACAGCTTTTCTAGTAGCAATTGTTGCCAACCAGTTTATTCCAGGATTTAGCATTGCTTTAGGTTTTGTGTTGGGTGGAATCGTTTCACCTCCTGATGCGGTAAGTACGGGTGCAATTACCAAATTTGTGAAAATTCCTAAATCTACATCAGCCATTTTAGAAGGTGAAAGTTTGCTGAACGATGCTTCTTCGTTGATTGTCTTCCGTTTTGCTTTGGTTGCTGTAGGAACTGGACAATTCATATGGCAAACAGCGATTGTAGATTTCCTCTGGATGCTGTTTGGAGGCGTAGGAATAGGTTTAACAATTGCATTTTTGTTTATGAAAATTCATAAGAAATGGTCCACAGACGCAGCTTCGGATACAGCTTTAACATTAATAGTTCCTTATATCATGTACTGGATTGCTGAACAGGTACATTGCTCAGGAGTATTAGCCGTGGTAAGTGGCGGCTTATGGATGTCCACACAACGACTAAAATTTTTAAGCAGCAGCAGCCGAATTACGGGCTATAGTGTCTGGCAGAGTTTCGTTTTTATGCTGAATGGAATCGTTTTCCTTATCATCGGACTCGAACTTCCTGAAATTGTAGACGGAATTCGTGCCGATGGAATTCCTTTGAAAACTGCCATTGGTTATGGAGTTTTAATCACCGGAGTTTTAATTGGCGCAAGAATTATCAGTTCCTATATGGCGATGTTTGCAACAATTATTTTTAGACCACAACTTGCCCACAACTTGAACTTGAGACGAAGAAGTTGGCTTAGCCCAATAGTTTTGGGTTGGACAGGAATGCGTGGCGTAGTTTCATTAGCGGCAGCATTATCAATTCCATTAACGATGAATGGCGAACCTTTTCCGCACCGAAATTTAATTTTATTCATCACTTTTGTGGCCATTTTATTGACTTTAGTGATTCAAGGTTTAACATTACCTATAATCATTGAAAAATTTAATCCTTTCGCCGGGCTTGAAACCGAAATACAAAAAGAAGACGGTACACGAAAAATCATTAAAACGGATTTAAAACAACACATCTACAATCACGTCAAAAGCATTTATGACAGTGATGTTGCTGCTTGGGAAGGTCATATCGGCATGCAGCGAGTTCTTAAACATTGGGAAGACCAATCTGCAACACAGGATATTCGATGGGTGGACGAAAAAACGAAAGAACTTTTACTGGAAATATTTGATTTGCAAAGAAAATATTTACATGAATTAAACCTTGATGCCAATATGGATGAAGAACTTATCCGACATCAAATTTACCAGATTGATTTGGAAGAAGAACGTATTCGCTATGTTTAAGTAAAATCAATCTTCATTCGTCTATAAAAATATATAGAATAATTTATGAGAATAATCATCACAGGAAGTACAGGAATGGTGGGAGAAGGTGTCCTTTTGGAATGCCTTCAAAATTCTGAAGTAACTGAAATATTGTGCATTTCACGAAAATCAAACGGGGTTACCCATCCAAAATTGAAAGAACTTTTAATTCCTGATTTTACTCAAATTGATCTCCATAAAAATGAACTTTCGGATTATGATGCCTGTTTTTTTTGTGCCGGAATTTCTTCCGTTGGAATGAAAGAAGAAAAATACAAACAGATTACTTACGATACAACAATGGCGGTCGCAAAAACACTGGTAAAAGCAAATCCCAACATGGTTTTTACATACGTGAGCGGTACCAATACAGATAGTACAGAAAAAGGAAACGTGATGTGGGCTCGAGTAAAAGGAAAGGTAGAAAATGATCTTATACGTCTTCCATTTCGTAGAGTGGTAAATTTTCGACCTGGAGCCATGTTGCCCTTTCCTGAACAGACCCACGCCAAGCTAGTTTACATACTTATTGCCAACGCTTTAACTTATATCATCCCGAAAAAGATAATTTCCCTCAGTGATTTAGGGAAAGCGATGATTCATTCTGTAAAACGCGAAAATATAAAATCAATTTTAGAAATATCGGATATTAAAGAATTAGCTAAATAGTGGTTAAAAGAAGTTTTTTTTACTAGTTACGGGCGCAACAGGCGCCCGTAACTAGTAAAAAAAAACAATTAAAGTTTATAGAGAATCAATCGGTTCCCATAGTTCTATTTTATTACCGTCACAATCCATTATGTGAGCGAATTTTCCATAATCATACACCGAAATTTCGCCTAAGATTTCAACACCTTCAGCTTCTAATACATGAACCAGATGCTCAAGATCACTAACGGTATAATTAATCATGAATGGTTTTTCTGATGGATCAAAATACTTCGTATCATCGCTAAAAGGACTCCATTGCAGTGATGTCTTTTTCGCGTTTTCCGCTTGCGGGTCATATTCAAAACTGCATCCCCACTGGTTTATTGGTAATCCCAAATGTTTTGCATACCATTCTTTTAATCGTTCTGGATTGCGCGATTTAAAAAATACACCACCAATTCCTGTTACCCTTTTCATAGCCTTGTTTTTGGTTTTAGTTGATTTTTCCATGTTGTGAAAATTGAAACGTAAATTATAGAGAATTAGCTGCGTTCTATCTTCTCCATCGTTTTTCCTTTAGCGAGTTCATCGACTAGTTTATCCAAATATCGAATTTTCTGCATGAGTGGATCTTCAATTTCCTCAACACGATAACCGCAAATTGTACCTGTAATCTGGGAAGACTTGGGGTTGAATTGTGGTGCGTTCTCAAAGAAATCTTCGAAATTGATTTTCTCTTCCAAAATACGTTGCAAATCGGATTCCGTATACCCTGTTAACCAGAAAATCACCTGGTGCAACTCCGCTATGGTGCGTCCTTTTTTCTCCACTTTAGCGATGTAATGCGGATAAACACTGGCAAATGCCATTTTAAAAACGCGTTCGTTGTTTTTGCTATTCATGATATTTCTCTAATTGAGTAAAAAAACTAAACTATGTTTTTCACATTTTAAAATTATAAAAATTTCACTAAGGATAACGTATTGCCGACTGTAAGTCAATAGGATTATTGTATTGTTTTATCCTATTGCGCAGTTGCTCGTTGATTTCTTTTTTGTTCGTGGCAGTCACAACGGTTCCGTCATTCAGATAAAATTGCGACGCGCTGGCCGAGCCAATACTGTTTTGAATAAAGTTGACGGGCGACTCGTAGAATTTAAGCTTGGCAATAACGTATTTTTCCCGCGTGGTTTGTACGGCCATACTTTGCGCCATATCCAAATACGAATTCTTTTGGTTGCCCTGTATTTTCTGTGATTTTGCAAGAAGCCAATGGTAATTATTTTTGGTATCGGATAATTCTACGATAAGTCCAGGCAGTCCATGAAATTTATACGGACCTTCTTGTATGGGGATTTCAGGTGCAAACCACGCAACCCAGTTCCTGCCGCCCCACGAGGTTGTCGCTTTTTGAACGGTAATAGTGCCGAGTTTTTTCTTTTCATCAACCAGTTTCCATTCCTGAGCATCGTCTGTTTTTATTTTTAAAATCGTATTTTCCAATAAATCGAGCTCATAAAAAGTAGACTTTCCGACTTCGTGCGAAAGAATGGTGGATGGATTGAGTTTCATCGTGACAGGAAACGGAATGTTGTTTACAATAAGCGAATCGGCAACAAAGTAATCCCGAATGTAGTACTTCGCCTGACTTCCTTCTATGTCGAGATGGTAGTTTTCTTTGGTAACAAAAGATGACGTAGAATCTTTTTTGTAGCTTAATTCGTAAATAAATCGGTGATTTTGGGCTGAAGCCAACATCGTGATCAGCAGAAATACAAAGGATAATTTAGTTTTCATATTGATGTTCATTTATAAAGTCTTGTTCTTCACGGGAAAGATTAACCATCTCATTTTGTTCATTAAACGGAATGCTGTCCCAAAATGGAGAATAGAGATTGACGGGTTTTTCCAAACCGTTGAGGGTACCTTCCTTAAAATTTTTAAATACAATTTCGCGTAAGATGGAATATTCAAAAACTTGATTTTCATAGCTGAATTTACTTCCCGTATTTGTTTGTGCCACTTTAGAAGGAACATAATAATCCCCACTTTTGTAAAATTCATAGCGTGTTTGGCCATTTCCAAGTTGATGCTCGTACTTCACGCCGTTTTCGTCCTCCAATTGATAGGGTTTTAATTTATCTTGGATATAATCAAGATGCAAATACGTAATTGCTTGGTCTTTTTTATTCAGTACAATTGTGCCGCTGTATACAGCATTGTTTTGCATTTTTATTGAGTAGAAGATTTCCTGATTTTCGGCATCTTCAAAAACAATCCTAGCAGAGACTTTCGCATTTTTTATTTTCGAATAACGGTGAAGCCGATTCAGTTCGTAGTTAAGAAACAGATTTCCAAGATAATCTTGACTTAAATCTTGCTTCTTTATTTTAATTTTGTTCGTTGAGGGTTCCACGATTTTATAGCGCAGATAATCGTACTGAAACTGGACGAACTTATTTTCTTCCCGTTTAAAATTTTCTTTACTGTTATACGTGCCATCGCGGCTCCAAAATTTTCCATCGGCAATAAGAAGACTTTTCAGATGCGCATTTTCCGAAGAACTTTGGCGGTAACTGATGTCATAGATTGCGGGTTTCGTGTAATACACCTTATCGTAGTTTTTTAGCGCTCTTTGAATAAATTTTTCAAAATCAATAGAAACGAGCTTCACTTCGTCAATTTTCCGATACAGCGGTTTCATTTCGATTGTGGGCTGTGTACTCGCGTGATCTTTGTTTTCGTATCCAAAGGCGGTTACACGGAGTAATTTGGTGGAGGAAGGAAGTAGTGCAACACCATCTTCATTACTGTAATACACATGATTATCAGCAATAATGCGGGCGCCCGAAATCACTTTTTTATCCTCGGAGTCAACAATGCTAATTTTTACATTTTGCGCCCGGATGAAACTGAAAAATAAAAGAGGCAGGAATAGAAGTGCTTTCATAGAGGTCTTTTTTTTCTTCAAATATAAAAGGATGTTTGGTCTTGTGAATTGTAAAATTGGAAACTAAAATATGTTAAATAATAAACCAGATATTTTGCTTCTCAAGATCGGTTTTGGTTTTAAACAACGTTGGCGTTAAATCGGTAATTGCTTTAAAATCACGGTTAAAGTGCGATTGATCAAAAAATAAATTCTCATACGAAACAGAAGTGAAATC
>JAYRQH010000414.1:0-2612 GCA_041910715.1 Bergeyella sp. | reverse complement strand
GAAAACTGGCAAAAAAGAAGGTATGTCTATATGGATACAGAAGCTTATAAATACAAACTAACCGCTGTAACCAATGAAAAAGGACAATTTGAATTCCACAACATGAAACCTGGCAAGTATGTTCTCTTCACCATCATTCCGTGGAAAGAACGTGTTTCGAAGCGGTATTATAACGGCAGTCAGTTTGACGGCAACTCAGGAATGATGGTTAATTACTACACTAATGATAATTATACCGTGCAGCAACATTCGAGAGTTATGCGAATAATTGAAATCGAAGAAGGTAAATCCGTAGTAAAACAAAATCTAAGATAAATTATTAAAATTTCACAATTATGAATTCCAAAAACACACCCATTTTATTTATTTTATTTCTTGCCTTAGCTTTTACATTTGTCGGTTGTAAAAACGATGATGATGCCGATGGCGGATCGGGAAATTACTTTATGAAAGCTACCGTTGGAGGTGCAGAACATAATTTTAGTAACGATTTGCGAGCGTCCTGGGTAGAAGGAAAAACCTTCCTAAACATCACTGGTTATCATGACAATAGCTTTATTACTATCACGTTGATGAATGACTCAAAACGTGCTACTGCAGGGCAGTATACGTTGGACGATGCATCAGGCTTTCAGATTTTAAGCATTTATTCTCCAAATGGTGGACAGGAAAATTATACCGCTTCGCATGGAACGGTTTGGGATGACCAGTTCCAAATAAACATCACCGATATTAACGATAAGTCTGTTAAGGGCTCTTTTTCCGGTGATCTTGTAATTGGAGGCGGCGGCGCTACTGTGGCCAAACGAATTAAAATTGAAAACGGAACGTTTAATGTTCCCTTCAAATAATTTCTAGTTTTATTTTTTATATTTTAACAAAGAAAACATGCTCAACCAATTGTTGAGCATGTTTTTATTTAAGAATAGTTCGACAAAAGTTGTGTCGAATTATGAATTTTCTAAAATGTAGGTGAACATCAAAGGTGCACAGATAGTAGCATCGGATTCCACGATGTATTTTGGAGTATCGATATCCAATTTTCCCCAAGTAATTTTTTCGTTAGGAACCGCTCCAGAATACGATCCATACGAAGTTGTTGAATCGGAGATCTGACAGAAGTACGCCCAGAAAGGTACATCTTCCCATTCCAAATCCTGATACATCATCGGAACTACGCAAATTGGGAAATCTCCAGCGATACCTCCACCAATTTGGAAGAAGCCTACCCCTTTTCCACCAGAATTAGCACGGTACCATTCTGTAAGATAAATCATATATTCGATACCCGATTTTACGGTGTGAACGTTTAATTTCCCCTTGATAACGTTTGAGGTGAAGATATTTCCTGTTGTTGAATCTTCCCAACCTGGACAAACAATTGGCAGGTTTTTCTCCGCTGCCGCTACAATCCAAGAATCTTTAGGATCGATTTCGTAATACTGCTCCAAAACGCCTGAATTCACCACTTGATATAAAAATTCGTGTGGAAAATAACGCTCTCCTTTTTCTTCTGCTGCATGCCAAACATCTTCCAAGTGCGTCTGCAATCTTCGGAAAGCTTCTTCCTCTGGAATACACGTATCGGTTACACGATTGTAATGCTGATCTAGCAATTCTCGTTCTTGCTCAGGCGTTAAATCGCGGTAGTTAGGAACTCTTTTGTAGTGAGAATGCGCCACCAAGTTCATTACATCTTCTTCAAGGTTTGCCCCTGTACATGAGATGATATCCACTTTTCCCTGACGGATCATTTCAGCAAGAATTTTACCCATTTCCGCCGTTGACATTGCACCAGCAAGGGTAATCATCATTTTCCCGCCATCTTTTAGGTGGGCCACGTAACCTTTAGACGCATCTACCAAAGCAGCGGCGTTAAAGTGTAAATAGTACTTTTCAAGAAATTCTGAAATCGGTCTATTGCTCATTTTGAATTAAGTTTTTACAAAGATAAGGATTAGACTCGAGACTCATAGATTTGAAGCACCAGACTTGAGTTTATGTCCGCTGTCTTAGCTTTAAAACTTAAATTTTCGATTTTCCTTTTTCTCAGAATGTTGTTTTTTTTGATTGAGCCTTTTTTCTTTGGAACCTTTTGTGGGTTTTGTGGCGGTTCTTTTCTTGGGAATAAACAATGCTTTTTCTACCGCCTCCAGCATTTCGCGAGTAACATTTTCCTTATTATCGAGTTGTGAACGAGATTGTTGTGAACTCATTTGTAAAAAACCATCGGCATTAATTTTATTTTTAAGCTTTTGCTGTATTAAAGCCTTTTGCTCATCGGAAAAATACTGAGATTCTGAAACCAACCATCTCGCAGAAACCATGGTTTCCACCTTGTTGACATTTTGACCTCCCGCTCCACTGCTGCGAGCGGTTTTATAGATGATTTCTGATGTAAAGTTTTTCATAATAACAGTTCTAAAATATCGTTCGTTAAATTCCCCTTCTTTTAAGAATTGGTGGCAAAATTTTCTTGCTGAAAATTTTGACTAGGTTAGTTTAAAAATTCAACATATTTAACAATTCTCTCCTGTTGACTTTTCCATTCGGTGTTCTCGGGATTTCATCTACAAAAATAATTTCTTTCGGCTTGTGAAATTTCGGTTGAT
>JAYRQH010000413.1:0-1573 GCA_041910715.1 Bergeyella sp. | reverse complement strand
TAATTGAAATGCTCCCTTTTTAAAGTAACCCATGTGCCCTGTAAAAGTACGGGCTCCTTCGGGAAAGACAACCAATGAAACGCCGTCTTTTAGTGATTCTTTAGCTTGCAGTATAGTTTCTAATACTTTTTTGGGACCCGATCTGTCAACGAAAATGTGCCCTGCACTTTGACATGCTTTTCCTACAAATGGCAGTTTTCTGAGACTTTTCTTCATCATCCATTTGAAATTACGACCAATAAAGCCATAAATGAGAAAAATATCAAATGCTCCTTGGTGATTGGGTACAAAAACATAAGAAGTACGTTTATGAAGATTTTCTTTGCCTTTGACTTCTACAGGTATTAGCAGCATGATACAGATTAGTCTTGACCAAATTTTCCCCGGGTGATAACCCCAAAAATGAGCTCCTCCAAGTATGGACCCAACAATAGTTACCAATGCGGTTAAAATGGTTAAAACGAATAAAATTGGCAGGGCAATGCAAATTTGATAGATATAGTATAGTACTTTCATGTTTTTCTTTATTATCAATAAAATCTACCTGTGATTAATTCTAATGCAAATATATAGATTTTGTTTGGTGGTCGAAATATTCCGTAAACAAAAAGAAGGCTACCCTGGAGATAGCCTTCTTTTTTATTTAATTTCCAATTCTTCCTTCATGTCAATTTCTTCTCCCTGAGAATCATAAAAGATATACTCAAGGAAAGCTAATTTTTGATTAGGAATAATTTTAATACCAAATCCGTATTTTACGTGCCATTTACGTTTAAGGGATAATACACCCTGATTAATGTAAGCGGCAACATACGGATGGATGTGTAACGAAAATCTTTTAACCTTCAATTTATTGACTAAATAATCAATTTTACTCTCAAGAGATTCCGTAAAGAGAATGGAGGATTTGATTGTACCTTTACCAAAGCAAGTTGGACAGGTTTCCATTGTGTTAACGTCCATGGCTGGACGAACTCTTTGACGTGTAATCTGCATAAGTCCAAATTTACTCAGAGGCAGAATGTTATGTCTTGCTCTGTCTTTTTGCATGTTTGAGCACATGCGTTCGTAAAGCTTCTGGCGATTTTCAGCTTCATTCATGTCGATGAAGTCAATAACAATGATTCCGCCCATGTCTCTTAATCTGAATTGGCGGGCTAATTCATCGGCAGCACCTAAGTTTACTTCCAATGCATTGGCTTCTTGTCCGTTAGCATTTTTCGTTCTATTGCCACTGTTCACGTCAACTACATGAAGTGCTTCAGTATGTTCAATGATTAAATATGCCCCACTTTTGTATGATACGGTCTTGCCAAACGAGGATTTTATCTGTTTGGTAATACCGAAATTATCGAAGATTGTCAGCTGACCCTTATATAGCTTGACTATATTGGCGCGTTCGGGTGCAATTAATGCTACGTAATCTCTTATTTCATTGTATACAGCTTCGTTATTCACGAATATGTTCTCGAATGAAGGATTGAATAAATCACGTAGTAAAGCAACTGCACGACTGGTTTCTTCGTAAATCAGCGTTGGATATTTAGTGGCTTTTTGTACTTTGGTAATGCTT
>JAYRQH010000412.1:0-7176 GCA_041910715.1 Bergeyella sp. | reverse complement strand
GCAAAGAAAACATCGTTATTGAATATTATGATGAAAACTTCGTAAAACATACTGATACTTTTTCGGATATTCGTGCACGCGTTATACAGCATGAATACGACCACATTGATGGTATTTTATTTACCGACCATCTTAGCGCACTGAAAAAAAAGTTGGTGAAAGGTAAGCTGCAACGAATATCTGGAGGCGATGTAGGAGTAAATTATAAGATGAGATTTCCAAAATAAAATTGGTGTCTTATTTGATAGCAATACGTACAATTTGAATACTTAAGAATTATAAAATATGCAATTAGAAAAAATCATTTCTATTTCAGGAAAACCAGGATTATATAAATTGGTTTCTCAATTAAGAAACGGATTTATTATTGAAGATGTTACAAGCAAAAAGAAAATAAGCATTGGTAACTCGTCACAGGTAAGTTTATTAGACAATATTTCCATGTATACTTTTGAGAAGGAAGTTCCTTTGTTTGACGTTTTTGAAAATATTGCCAAAGCCAATGACTATAAAGAAGCGCTTTCTCACAAATCATCTGAAGACGAGCTGAAAGATTTTATGTCGACAGCACTTCCAAACTACGATACAGAACGTGTTTATATTTCGGATATTAAAAAACTTGCTCAGTGGTACAATATCCTAAACAAAGCAGGTTACGTAACACCTGAAAGTTTTGTAAAAGCTGAACCTGAGACACTAGATCCAGAAAATTCATTAGAATCAAAAGGAGAAAAAGAAGCGGTAAAAAAGGCAGCCGCAAAACCAAAAACTGCAGCTCCAAAAGTGAAGGCTACTTCCACTGCGAAATCCACTGCTAAAAGCACACAAAGAAAACAAGGATAACTTGTTATCACTTTAAAATAATACCTTTGCCTAAGAATAATCTTAGGCATTTTTTGTCTATATTTTTTGGATATGAATACAAAAGAGCAAAAATTAGAAGCTTTTGGAAAGCTGTTGGATATTATGGATGATCTTCGAGAAAAATGCCCTTGGGATCAAAAGCAAACGTTGCAATCGCTGCGGCATCTTACGCTGGAAGAGACCTACGAATTATCCGATGCTTTGCTGAATGAAGATTTACTTGAGATCAAAAAAGAGCTAGGCGATGTTCTGTTACACTTGGTTTTCTATGCTAAAATAGGGTCTGAAAAGGGGAGTTTTGATATTGCTGATGTCATTACATCGCTGAATGAAAAGTTAATTTTTCGCCATCCTCATATTTATAGTGATGTTGAGGTGAATGATGAAGAAGAAGTTAAGAAAAACTGGGAAAAATTGAAATTGAAAGAGGGGAACAAATCAATTCTTGCCGGCGTTCCGAAAGGCTTACCAAGTATGGTTAAAGCGTATCGAATTCAAGATAAGGTTAAGGGAATTGGCTTTGATTTCGGTAGCGAACACGATGCATGGAAGAAAGTGGAAGAGGAGTTTGCCGAATTTTTGTCAGCCGATACGGAAGCTGAGCGTGAAAATGAATTAGGCGATGTATTTTTTTCCTTGATTAATTACGCGCGTATCGCAAAAATTAACCCAGACTCGGCATTGGAAAAGACCAATGCGAAGTTTATTTCGAGGTTTCAAACAATGGAGCGAATTGCTCACAAACAGGGAGTGAAATTAGCTGATTTGTCACTCGAGGAGATGGATGTGCTGTGGGACGAAGCCAAAATTTTGGAAAATATGAATAAGTAAGTTTTTTTGCGGCAGCGGAGCTGCCGCAAAAAAAGTGGATAAAAAAACTCTTTCGTTTCGAAAGAGTTTTTTTATTTATAAAATCACTTAGTTATTTCAAACCGAACTGCATCATAAATGCATCCGGATAAACACCCAAGACGATAATCGCAACGATGATAAACACGGCAACGATGTTGTACGTAATAGTCACTTTTTCGGCAGTTTTGAAGCTGCTTTCTTTAAAGAAGAACATCGCAATGATAATTCGAAGGTAATACGCAATGGATATTGCCGAACCTAAAACTCCCACCAATACCATAAATGGTGCTGTTTTAATGGCTTGAGCAAAGATACCGAACTTACCGATAAAGCCCGCGGTTAATGGTAAACCAGCCATTGATAGCAATGATATAGCAGTTACAATTGCCAATAGCGGTTCTGTTTTTGCTAAGCCCTTAAAAGCATTGTATGAGGTTTCTCGCTTGATTTTTTCCACCCAAATTAAGCACATGAACACACCAATCGTAGATAACGAATAGGCAAATAAATAAAATGCTAATGTATATACCGAAAGGCTTGTCATTCCGAAGAAAATCATCGCAATATAACCTGCGTGCGAGATGGATGAGTAGGCCAACATTCGTTTTGCATTGGATTGTGCTAGTCCCATCACGTTTGCTAAGAACAATGTAATGATAATTAACACACCGATTACATTAATCCAGCTTGGTAGGATACCACCAAAACAAATTGTCATCATCTTGAACAAAGCAAAAAATGCTGAAATCTTCACCACTGTTGCCATAAAAGTTGTAATGATGGAAGGCGAACCTTGATACACATCAGGACTCCACATGTGGAAAGGCGCTAATGATACTTTGAAAGCTAATCCTGCCAACATTAACATTGCTCCCATAATGAACATAACATCTTTGGTATGCTGGGCACCGTAAAGGTTGATTTCGTAAATGTCGAATGTTCCTGTTGAACCATAAACCAGAGCGATACCAAAAAGCAAAAATCCAGTAGCAAAGGCTCCCATTAAGAAGTACTTTAGAGACGCTTCAATAGATCGAAGATCGGTCTTATTGCTTCCTGCCATTACATATAATGGGATGGATAAGATTTCGATTCCTAAAAACAATACCGTTAAATTCTGGTATGAGAATAAAAGGATACCACCGCAAAGTGCGAAAAGCATCAACGCGTATAATTCGGATTGGTGACTTCTATGATTGCTAAAAGCGAATCCTCCTAAAAAGAATATCAAAATGGTAACTATTATTGATATTTTGGTAAATAACGCTGCATTGGCTCCGAATTCGAACATGTGCTTATACTGATCGAAAAACGAGCTGTCGGGCTGAAAACTTACACTAAAAGCAATGAGTAAACTGAGAATTCCGACATATCGAGCAAATTTGCCTTTATCGAAAACTCCTGTAAATAGAGTTACTATAGCGGTAAGAAAAACAATAATTAATACATTCATTTCTTTAATATCAAAATTAATTTACCATTGATAGGTAGATGAACTTCAGTGAGCTGTTTACTAAATCCAAGATACTTTGTGGGAAAATACCAAAGATGATTACGAATACCGCCAAGCTGGCAAGTACTGTAAATTCTACATTAGATACGTCTTTTACGGTTGCCAAAACTTCTTCTTTTCCTTTTCCAAACATGGCTTTAGCATAAAAACGAAGTAAGTATACGGCAGCAAGAATGATCGTGATCCCCGAAATAATACCTAATAAGGTATTGTAATCAAATACCGATTTTATCAAGATGAATTCGCCAATGAAACCATTCGTTAAAGGAACTCCAAGAGATCCGAAAAGAATGATCATAAACAAAACGGCAAATTTCGGCGCTACACGAGCAAGACCTCCCATTTCTCTAATATCTCGAGTCTTAAATCTTTTGGTTAAAATATCTGCACAATAAAACAAACCAACCACATTAATACCGTGTGCAAACGTTTGTACCATGGCTCCATGTCCTCCTTCTATTGTAAATGTTCCGTTTACAGTAAGTAGAGCTGAAGCAAAAATTCCCGCAGCAATAAGTCCAACATGGGATAAGGAAGAGTACGCTATCAGACGTTTTGCATCGTTTTGTACGATGGCAATTAAGGCTCCATAAACAACTCCAAACACACATAACATCAATACAATTCCTCCCGAAACTCCTTGAATGGCATCTGGGGTGATGGGTAGCAAATAACGCAATACTCCGTAAACTGCCATCTTAAGCATGATACCCGAAAGCAACATGGATCCTTGAGTGGGCGAGTATGTATACGTATCTGGTTGCCATGTGTGGAACGGGAAGATTGGCAATTTTACAGCAAATGCAAAGAATAAAAACCAGAATACCAAGGTTTGCTGATTAAAATTCATTTCGGCATTATACAAATCTGTTACGGCAAAAGAAGCCGTTCCTGGAAGTGCATACACGTAGATTAATCCCGCTAACATAAATAGCGATCCCACGAATGTGTACACAAAAAATTTGGTTGTGAATTTAAATTTCTTATCCTCTTGTCCCCAAAGTCCTGCAATAAACCAAATCGGGATTAAAGTGATTTCCCAAAACACGTAGAACAACAATCCGTCCAATGCTGTGAATACACCGATTAATCCGAACTGCATCAGTAATACCAGGGCGTAAAAACTATTCGGAAAGGGTTTCTCTCGGTTAAATGCTGAAAGAATGATGAATGGCACCAAAATATTGGTTAACGCCAACATCAGCATACTCATCCCATCAATACCAAAGTGAATGCTGCTTTTTATAAATGTGGTCCAAGGCTGTTGGATTTCATATTGTAAAGGGGCATCTACGGTAGGACCGTAATTAAAATGAGCAATTAAGTAAAATGTAAAAAACATTTGGATAAACGCAATTGCTAATGCCAAGTATTTGCTACTTGAATTTCTAAATGCGAATATCAATCCCGAACCTACAAGAGGTATTAGTAATAATGCTAATAACTGATACATTATTGTAGTATAAAATTAACAATTAATAAAATTCCGATCGCCAAAGCCATTACCAAAACGTAATTTTCAACATTACCATTTTGAATCTTTTTCATCGCTTTGCCCGAGTCTTCGGCTCCATCACCAATAAAATCCACCGCTGGATCCAAAATATCTTTATCAAACATTTTTCCTGCGCGTCCAAGCCCTTCTACTGTTTTCACAAATAAGACATTGTATATTTTATTATCGTAAAGGGTGCGTGCTGAAAGTTTTTCCCAACCTTGATATTGATCTTCTGGTAAAGCTACTTTTTTCTTCGTCACGTAAATATTTCGTACCAAATACCAAACTGCAAAGAACATCGCAATTGTGATCACCAACAAAATCATTTCTGTTGTAAAGTTTACCGATGCGATATTGGCTTCATGCTGGCTCCAACCTTGTTCTGTAATTAAAGGCTGAATCCATTTTGCTAAATTTTGATATTCGCCATGACCAATGAAGTGTGGTAAATTAATCAACCCACCAACAACTGAGAGGAATGCCAAGACAATCAATGGCAAAGTCATGTTCATTGGACTTTCGTGCAAATGCGATTGCTGTTCTTTGGTTCCGCGGAATTCTCCATGGAAAGTCAGGTAATATAATCTAAACATATAGGTTGCTGTAGTAGCTGCGATAATGAATAAAATAATCCAGAAAATTGGACTTTTTGCATACGCTGCAACCAAAATTTCATCTTTCGAAATCATCCCCGAGAAAAAAGGCATACCAGCGATTGCAAACGTACCTATAAGGAATGTCCAATGCGTAATTGGAATGTATTTCTTCAAACCTCCCATCAAACGCATATCTTGTTCGCCACTCATGGCATGTATCACAGAACCTGATCCTAAGAACAATAACGCTTTGAAAAAGGCATGCGTCATCAAATGGAACATTGCTGTGGTATACGCTCCCAAACCTAGAGCCACAAACATAAATCCTAATTGAGATACGGTAGAATAGGCAAGAACTTTTTTGATATCATTCTGTCTCAATGCGTAGAATGCTGCAATAGCCGCTGTTAATAATCCCACAAGTAAGATTACAGACTGCATTGAAGGAGCTAATGTATATAAGAAATTTGAACGAACAATTAGATAAATACCGGCCGTAACCATCGTGGCAGCGTGTATAAGCGCTGAAACTGGCGTTGGACCCGCCATGGCATCAGGTAGCCACGTATATAACGGTACCTGTGCTGATTTTCCGATAGCTCCAATAAATAAACTTCCTGTAATAAAAAGAATGATAAAGCCATCCATTTCAAAATTAGATGCGTTATTGGCAATAGTGATATAATCAACCGCGTTGGTTTCTTTTGCTAAAAGGAAAATACCAATTAACAAACCTAAGTCACCAATACGATTCATGATAAATGCTTTACGGGCGGCTTTTCCGTATTCCCAATTCTGGAACCAGAATCCGATCAATAGATACGAACAAACGCCTACACCTTCCCAACCAATAAACAGGATAAGATAGTTACTACCCATCACCAATAAAAGCATGGAGAAAATAAATAAATTCAAGTAGGTGAAGAATTTATAGAAACCTTTGTCATGACCCATGTATCCAATAGAATACAAATGGATAAGCGACCCAATCCCAGTGATAATTAAAATCATCATCAACGAAAGCTGATCGATCTGAAATGCAAAATTCACCTGAATGCCGTTTACACGGAACCATTCAAACGCTTTTACAATCACAGGCCCACCTTCGGTATTGAAGTTGAAAAACAAATAAAGAGCAATGCAAAATGAGCTAAAAACTACTAATGTCGCTACACTACCCACCACAATTTTTGGAAGATTTTTACCCAACAAACCGTTGAAAAGAAATCCGAAAAGGGGTAAAAGTATAATTGCGTAAACCAAATTTTCCATACCTGCTTATCCTCTTAATTTGTTAAAAATACTAACATCCACCGAACGGGTATTTCTGTAAATCATGGAAATTATGGCTAGTCCTACTGCAACTTCTGCCGCAGCTACTACCATGATAAAAAATACCAATATTTGTCCATCGCCATCGCCTCTGTAAGCGGAAAATGCGGCCAATAAAAGATTTACGGAATTAAGCATCAATTCCACACATCCTAAGATGATGATGGCGTTTTTACGAAGCAACACTCCCAAAACTCCCATACAAAAAAGTACGGTACTCAGGATAATGAAATGCTCTATGGGAACGCTTTGTATAAATGTATTTGCAGAATCCATATCTTATAAATCTTTTTTTCCGATTAATACGGCTCCAACGATACCTGCAAGAATCAAGATTGATGCAAATTCGAAAGGAAGTACATATTCGTTAAACAATAATTTTCCAAGGTTTTTTGTAAGTCCCACAGAAGAATCTACCCCTTCTGCAGCAACGCTGCTTCCTGTAAGACCTTTGTAAGCTCCTAGCATACCGATAAAAAGAATTCCTGCCGCTAAGAAACCGCCAATTTTGTTGACGTTTT
>JAYRQH010000411.1:0-11346 GCA_041910715.1 Bergeyella sp. | reverse complement strand
TTGGGAGCTATGGCACTAGTGACATCGTGTACCACCACCAAAACGTATCGAATTAACTCAAAAAGTTATACGCAAACACAGGGAACTGCTGTATTTACTCAAAAGGGTAAAGAGGTGACTATGGAAATTAATGCTTATAAGCTTACACCAGGAGAACATGCGGTTCATATCCATGAAAAAGGTGACTGCTCATCAACAGATGCGAGTTCTGCCGGTGGCCACTGGAATCCAACAAGTCACGAACACGGAAAGTGGGGTGAGGGCGAGTTTCATATGGGAGACATTGGCAATATCAGAGCAAATGCGCAAGGAACAGGTCAGTTGGTTTTCAAAACCGAC
Organism: Bergeyella sp.; assembly: GCA_041910715.1. GTDB lineage: Bacteria > Bacteroidota > Bacteroidia > Flavobacteriales > Weeksellaceae > JAFAFC01. The sequence continues at coordinate 11,007 of JAYRQH010000411.1, read as the reverse complement.
AAGTGGTGTCTTGGTTGTAATGATGAAACAAAAAACATTATCGGAAAATCAATTGTGATCCATGCCGCTAAGGATGATTTTAAAACGCAGCCTACAGGAAATGCAGGCGGCCGAGTAGGTTGTGTTGAAATTAAATAAAAACAGGTTCAGCACCAGTAAAATAGAACATCCTACCCGTTCGGGTAGGATTTTTTTAGTTTGTTACGGCAGACAATTCTGTGATTCTTCCCATTATCGGAATTGAAAATACCGAGCTCTTTTGTATCCATAACTCATAAAAGGTTTTGGCTTTCAGAGCTATTTCTTTGTTTGTGGGATCTTTTTTAAAAGCAAAATAGAATAAATTGCCTAGCAAATCATAATAGTCAGCTTGGTGATGAAGATCTTTTTCGGAAATCATTTGCTCGATTTCTTCCCTCGATTTCGAGGCTAATTCTTCAAAACTCATTTTAAAAATATCGCGCATCTGTGTTTCAAATGCCATTTCGGAATCTTCTAGTTCGCCTTCATTTTTACCCAAAAGTAATTTCGATAAAAAGTTGGAAAACTCTTTGACCATGCGGATTATATAATCTTTGTCGTGTATCATTTTATAGTATAATTAAGCGAAAAATAAGTAAGCTAAGCCAATAGCCGTAATAACACCAACCAAATCAGCAAGCAACATTGCAACAACCGTGTAACGGGTATTTTTAACCGCTACAGCGCCGAAATAGACGGCAATAACATAAAATGTCGTGTCGGAACTTCCCTGTAAAACGGCCGCCAACTTCCCTTGAAAACTGTCGGCCCCGAACGTAGCCATGGTGTCCACCATCATACCTCGAGCCCCAGATCCGGAAAGTGGTTTGATTAATGCAGTGGGTAAGCCATCAACAAAACGAGTGTCGAGATGAGCCATATTCGCAACCCATTTCATTCCATCGATAATGACATCAAACACACCTGAGGTTCGCAGTAATGAGATCGCTATAAGCATACCCACCAAATACGGTATAATCTTAACACAGGTGGTAAACCCTTCTTTTGCTCCTTCAATAAAGGCGTCAAACACATTAATTTTTTTATAAATTCCGCCCAACACGATAGCAAGGAAAATAAATAAGATTAAACCATTGCTTAAAACTTTAGAGAATGTATCCAATTCATCTTTACTCAACCGAACTAAATAGACCACCAACAAGCCAATTAAAGCCGAAATTCCGCCCACGTACGCAATGACAATAGGTTGTAGTAAATTGATTTTCTGGTAAATAGAAACAATGATCATCGCTGCCATGGTCGCTGCAAATGTTGCAATCATACAGGGCAAAAAGATATCTGTTGGCGTATGAGAACCCATACTTGCACGAATCGCAATTATGGACACAGGAATTAGCGTCATCCCTCCCGCATGCAGACATAGAAACATAATTTGAGCATTGCTGGCGGTATCTTTATTTGGATTAAGTGACTGTAAGCTGTCCATCGCTTTTAGTCCGAAAGGGGTTGCTGCATTATCTAAACCCAAAAGATTCGCACTAAAATTCATTAGCATGTGCCCGAATGAAGGGTGGTTTTTGGGAATTTCTGGAAATAACTTGGAAAAGAACGGTTGAATAAAACGTGATAGAAGATTGATGCCTCCTGCTTTTTCTGCGATACTCATAAATCCCATGAATAACGTCATAATACCAATAAGTCCCAAGCAGATTTTTACGGCCGTTTCTGAAGTTCCGATAACCCCATCAGCCTCTTGAACACGATATACAGCGACATTCTGTTTTAAAGAATCGCTTTTATAATGAATTCTGCCTACTGCACCGTCATTCGATTGGGAGAGTGAACTTTTTGCGTCTGCATCCAAACTCTGAAAGGATGTTTTTGCAATCTGTATGGTGTCACCTGTTTTGCCCACCACCATATCGTTGTAGATGCTTTCGTAATTGTCCGAAGAAATATATTTAATACTGGCGACAAGAACCGCAATAATGATAAATGCGGACCAAATTCTGCTAAGCACCATGGATAAAAATTTTGATAAAAATAGGGAAAAAATCGATTCTCATTTCAGAATTATGGAAGAATCCTTCTTATAAAATGCGGTAGATGGCATAACGCCTCAATGTCTTTTCGAAATAGGCTGAGTTTTTATAGACCCAATCCAACTGTGCTGCAGGATTTTTTGCAAACGCAGCGTCAGTCGCTTTTCTCTTCTCGAATTCCGTTTTTAGGCTGGGATTTTTTCGAAAAAGTTTGGCTGCCGTATCTTCAAAAACATAGGGAGAATAGTATTCTTTTTGACCGAGTATCGCATCAAAGAAGTTCCAGTTGAAAAATGAATCAACGGCTTCAGGCTCCAACGTTTCCAAAAGATAGTGGATTCCGTCTTGTTTGGTTGAAATCAAATAATCTCCTTTTCGCAGCTTCAGTTGCTCTGAGCTTGTTTTAACTTTGGTGTCGAAATGAAGATAATGGCCTTCGTATGGTGATTTAACCGTTTGAAAATCATCAATGTAATACAATTGTGCAGCAACTAGAGAGTCTGCGTGCAGTGGTTTCAATTCAATATTATTCCTCTTCAGGTGTTCAATCACCTGCCATTCGGATTGAGGCACAACATAAAATCTGGGAATATCAATAGTTTTTACCCCTTCATAAGTATTGTAAAACGAAATTTTCTTTGAAAAAGGCTTGCTTCTGTCGTAATACAATCGTGGTGCGCCGCTAATCTCGCTTGGTTTGTATCCCGCTTCGAACCCCTTAAAATCAAATTTGGAATATCCAGTGGAATCCACTTTCCATTGGATTGGATATTTTAAATTTTGTTGAAAAGCAATCAGGTTTTCTTTCTGTTTTGCTCGAATTTTTTCCCGATTATTTTCTAAATAGTCAATTGTGGAAAGCATGTATTCTTTAGTAACGGTCACTCGTGTGTCGTAAGGTTTCAGCATGTGTGTTTCCACAACGGTACCTGGAATATTGAACAACGATGTGTAGCCTGTTGCGTATCTTGGTGTATCCATAAACGCAGCAAATCCAGCATCAGGTGTGTCCCCATGAATATTGACATACGGGACGTGCAAGATATTTTTTTCGGTTAGTTTCTTTAAAATTGCGGGCTGCATTTCTTCATGAAGAAAACTTCCTAATGGTTCGCCTAAACGATTTCTATTGGTAGAAATATAAGTGAATGTATACTGATAATCAGCACCATTACTAACGTGATTATCAATAAAATAGATCGGTTTTGTGTAGTGAAGTATTTTTTGGAAAGACACCGCATTTTTAGAATCTGCTTTTATAAAATCGCGATTCAAATCATAGTTGCGAGCGTTTCCACGAAAACCATACTGCTCGGGACCATTTTGATTGGCTCGAGAATACGAACTTCGATTAAGCATTCCACCGATATTGTAAGCCGCTATGTTTGCAATAATAATGTTTTTCGGGCCTGTTAGTTTTCCCTCTGCAAAATCACGCAGCATCATCATGGATGCATCAATACCATCGGGTTCGCCTGGATGAATCCCGTTATTGATTAGCAAAACACTTTTATCGTGTCTTTGTAGATTAAAATTGCCATCAGCACTATACAAAACCAATTTTATCGGTTCTCCATTATCATCTTCTCCTAGAGTTTCTACTTTAATTGTCTTGTGCCTTTTGCCCAATTCATCAAAAAATTGATTCATTTCCGAATAGGTGGTAGTCTGATTGCTATTACCTTTTTCGTAAGGTGTTTTCATCTGTTGTGCACGAAAGGATAGACTGCACAAAATGAATAGAGCGAAGGTAAAAATTGGTTTAATCATAGGAGATTATTGTACGATTACTTGGATAAATATACTAAAGCTTCGCCAAGATTTTGCTGGGTATCTTTTAAAATTTCAGCATTTTTAGTCATCTCTTTTAATTTTTCAACGAAGAAATTAGTTTCGAAAAATTGGCGGTGGATTCCGTCCAGCATTTCCATAAACAGGTTCATACCAATTTGGTTGTTATGAAGGTCCATCTTTGTCTCTAAAGGCTCGTTAGGAAAAAGATCCTCGTGCATGTCCGTCATATCTTTTGTCCATTTTAAAGCTTTTTTGGGCGACGAAATTTTGCAACAATACATAAGAATGAGACAGCACCAAAGCGCATGCCTGAAGGCGTTTCCTTTACCGCTTGTGGAGTGTGTGTTTGGATAGTATTTTCGCGCCAGGCGAAATGATTTTACCGTTGCATGAAAACTTAACAAAGCAAACCACGGGTGTCTGACAACTAATTTTGTTAGTCGCCAAAGCTTCTTTACGCTTAAGGAACGTAGTGAATTAAAGATTATTTTGAAGGTTCTTGCCATATAAAGAAATCTCACCTTGAAAAAGGTGAGATTTATTTTTTACGTTTTGTGTTACGCTTTTGTATAAAGTAATTTTACCGTTTTCGCGATGGTTTCTTTTGCTTCTGTTCTTTTTACAATAAAGTCCACAAAGCCTTTTTCTTGTAAGAATTCTGAAGTTTGGAAACCTTCCGGAAGATCTTTCCCAATGGTTTCTCGGATAACACGCGGTCCAGCAAAGCCAATTAGTGCGCCAGGCTCAGCCATAATAATATCAGCTGTCATCGCAAAAGAGGCGGTGATTCCACCAAAAGTTGGATCACATAAATACGCAATATACGGAAGTCCAGCTTCCGAAAGTTGAGCTAGTTTAGCCTGCACTTTGGCTAATTGCATTAACGAAAAGGCCGCTTCCTGCATACGAGCGCCACCCGATTGGCAAATAATCATGTAGGGAAGCTTGTGCTTCATCGCATAATCAATTGCTCTACTGATTTTTTCACCCATTACCGAACCTAAAGATCCGCCGATAAACGCAAAATCCATACACGAAATCACCATTTCGGTGCCGCCAACTTTGCCAACAGCATTACTTATGGAATCGTTCAGTTTGGTTTTTGCTTTTACATCTTTCAGTCGGTCTGTATACGCTTTGGTATCTTTAAAGTTTAAGATATCAATACTTTCTACTTTTTCGTCTAACTCTTTGTATTTTTCGTTATCGAACAGAATTCCGAAGAATTCTCTACTTCCGATTCGTACATGGAAACCGTCCTCAGGAGAAACGTAGCTATTGGCCTTCAACTCATCATACTCGATGATTTTACCTGTCGGTGTTTGATGCCAAAGTCCTTTAGGAACGTCTTTTTTCTCCTCTGTGGTAGTGGTTATATTTTTTGCTTTTCTTTTAAACCAGTCGAATGCCATTGTTTGATCTGTTATTAAATTTTCGGGCTGCTAATGTACGACTCTTATTTCAAAGTGTCTACATTATTAAGATCCTCAAATGCTTGTGTAAGTCTGGCGATAAACGATTCTTCACCTTTTCTTACCCATACACGCGGATCGTAGAATTTCTTATTTGGTTTTTCTTCGCCTTCTGGATTTCCGATTTGTGATCGTAAATAATCAAGTTTATCATTCATATAATCACGAATTCCTTCGGTATAAGCGAACTGAAGATCGGTATCAATATTCATTTTAATTACACCATAACCAATCGCTTCACGAATTTCTTCTAAACTAGAACCAGAACCTCCATGGAACACAAAATTGACAGGCTTAGCGCCTAAACCAAATTTATCTTGAAGGAATTTCTGAGAGTTTTCTAGAATTTTAGGTGTAAGCACTACGTTTCCAGGTTTGTATACTCCGTGAACGTTACCGAAAGCCGCTGCAATCGTAAAGTTTGGTGAAATTGCGTTTAATCGTTCGTAAGTGTAGGCTACATCCTCTGGTTGTGTATACAGTAACGAATTATCAACCCCAGAATTATCAACTCCATCTTCTTCCCCTCCAGTAACGCCAATTTCAACCTCAAGTGTCATATCCATTTTAGCCATTCTTTTGAAGTAATCGCAAGAGATGTCTAAATTTTCCTCTAATGGTTCTTCCGAAAGGTCGAGCATATGTGAAGAGTACAAGGATTTTCCATGTGATTTGAAATGAGCTTCGTTTGCATCCATCAATCCATCAATCCAAGGTAATAGTTTCTTTGCACAATGGTCTGTATGAAGAATTACTGTCGCGCCGTAAGCTTCAGCAAGCGTATGAATGTGCTTTGCACCCGCAATCGCTCCTAAAATGGCTGCTTTTTGTCCGTCATTACTCAAGCCTTTTCCCGCGTTGAATGCAGCGCCCCCGTTTGAAAACTGAATAATTACAGGTGCATTAAGTTTTGCAGCGGTTTCCATAGTTGCATTGATGTTGCTGGATCCGATTACATTAACTGCCGGAAGTGCAAACTTGTTTTCTTTTGCATGTTGAAAGATTTCTGTAACCAAGTTACCTGTGGCAACACCTGCCGGAAAAATTCTGCTCATAGCGATTTGTTTTTTATATTTTTATTAGAGTATTTAGTATATAAAAGCCTGCAAAAGGCGTGATGTAAAGTTACTAAATTTTAGTTGAATAATTTTAGTTTCTCTTATCCTGCCCCCAAAGCAGTTTTTGACGAATCGTTTCGTAAAAACTAAGGTTTTTTGGTTGAATAAGATGAATCAAAAAATCGGCTTTGCGCAGTGTGATTTCGATATCAGTGTCCATATGCACCAACCGTGAATCTAAGGACAGTGAGTATTGAGGTACTCGGCTTTCAACTTTCAGCGTAATTTCTACGTTATCATTCACCACAATAGGGCGAACGTTTAAGTTATGAGGAGCAATAGGCGTGATGGCAAAGTTCTCGTTATCAGGCGAAATGATAGGCCCTCCACAGCTTAAGGAATATGCTGTAGATCCCGTCGGTGTTGATAAAATGACACCATCTCCCCAAAAAACATTTAAGAATTCGTTATTTAGGAATGAGTCAACAGTTATCATGGACGTTGTTTCTTTTCTGGAAATCGTCACATCATTTAACGCAAATGGGTAAAAATCGCCTTTTGGAGACACGACTTCAATAACGGATCTTTTACTAATTTTTACATTTCCGGTAAGTACATCATCAAGTTGTTTGAAAATTTCCTCCTTGGTAAAACTGGCTAAAAAACCCAATCTGCCTGTATTTACACCCACAACAGGAATCTCTGTATCTTCGATGAATAGCAATGAATTCACAATCGTTCCGTCGCCACCAAAAGTGAAAAATATACTAACTCCTTTTTCTAGAAGATCACTTTTCTTTGAAAATGTTTCAAACTTTTTTGAAAACTGCATTGCTTCCGCCGTCCCAGAATATATTACCGACTTTACATTGCGTTTGTCAAGCTCCGAGATAAATTTGCTTAAATATAAAAAGGTATCTAAGTCATTTTTTTGCGTATATACTGCTGCAACCATTTTTAAATCTCCAAATATTTCTGAAAAAACCCGAATCGATCCTTAAGTAACTCCTCTTTTTCGTCATCATAAAACTTATGAATAACGGTATAGCCGTATCTTTCAAAAGTTTCGTCTATGGAACTCAGGTTTTGGTTATTAATTTTTAAAGTAATCTCTATGGTGTCGTCATTTATTGCCGAAATGTAGCAGCCGTAAATACGAGCATTGTTAGACTCTACAATTTGGCTTATTTCGGTAAATGAATAATGCTGATTTTGTGTCTGAATGGTTAAAACGGCTCCATTTTCAGAAAATAAAGGATATTTTGAAAATTCATTAAAAACATCATCACAGGTTAAGTAGCCGATGTATTTTTCTTGAGCGCTGATAACGGGTACCACATTGGTATCAAAAACGTAAAAAAGTTTGACACTGTCGAGTATGCTTCCGTCCTCCAGGATGGCAAATTTTTCGTAGTGTAGTTCGAGTGTATCCAGCGTTCCCTCTGGGCTGTCTTCCAAAAAAGACTGACTCAAAGCACCAACATAAACACCCTTTTTTTTGATAAAAATATGTGAGTATCCAAATTCTTTCGCAAATTCTGTAGCCTCTTCAATAGATGCGGTACTGTTAAAGGCAGGATAGTCTTTGGATATATAGTCTTTAATAAACATTAGGCTAATTTAAAAAAATATTGAAAAAAGCATACCGCAAAAAAGTAATATGTAAAAAATAATATTAAATTTGGATACAAGTGAAAAATAAACTTACATTTGTAGCCTTTCATTTTTACTTTTTATTAGATTTATTTCAAACTGCAAAGACCATTCGGTTTTGCAGTTTTTTTATTTTTGATACATTCGGGTGTAAAAATCCCACATCACAATCCCACCGCAAACCGAAACGTTGAGAGAATGTTTTGTACCGTGCTGAGGAAGCTCGATAAAAGCATCGCAATCTTTCAGAATCTCATCGGAAACACCGTCTACCTCATTTCCTAACACAAGGGCGTATTTTTTTGAAGGGTCCACCTCAAAATCACTAATCATCACAGAATCATCCGTTTGTTCGATTCCTAAAACCTCATATTTCTGTGTTTTTAAGTCTAAAACAGCTTCCTTTATTGTCTCATAATAATTCCACACCACACTTTCAGTAGCGCCTAAAGCGGCTTTATGTATTTCGCGATGAGGTGGGCGAGGCGTAATGCCACAGAGAATAATGCGCTCAATAAGGAAGGCATCAGCAGTTCTAAAGACAGCGCCTACATTGTGCATGCTTCGGATGTTATCCAAAACAACAACAACTGGAATTTTTTCTAAAGTTTTAAATGTTTCGACATCCACACGGCCGAGTTCCTCAAGTTTAAGTTTTTGTGTCAATTGAAAAGCATTTTAATTCAAATACGTGCATTGATGAATTCCGCATCATTCTCATGCAAAAATACGGATTTTGAATTTTCTATAAGGACTAACAAAGGGTTCAATTTTGTGATTTATATTGGTAAAAGGTTTTCATTTTGTATTTTTGGACTCCTTATAAATAAAGATGGCAAAGAAAGAAACTCCGTTAATGAAGCAGTATAACAGCATCAAAGCAAAGTATCCAGACGCTTTGTTGCTTTTTCGTGTAGGAGATTTCTATGAAACGTTTGGTAGTGATGCCATCCGTGCCTCTCAGATCTTGGGAATCGTGCTTACCAAACGAGGTTCGGGCGAAGAGCATACCGAATTGGCTGGCTTTCCGCACCATTCCTTGGATTCGTATCTGCCTAAACTTGTTCGCGCAGGCCTTCGGGTAGCCATTTGTGATCAATTGGAAGATCCCAAAATGGTAAAAGGCATTGTTAAACGTGGCGTCACCGAACTTGTCACACCAGGCGTAACCTTTAATGATCAGGTGCTTAATTCCAAAAAGAATAACTTCTTGCTTTCCGTGCATAAGGAAAAGGAAAAGTACGGAATGGCACTTTTGGATATTTCTACTGGTGAATTTTTAGTAAGTGAGGGAAGTGTAGAGCAACTTACTCACCTGGTGAATACATTTGATCCCAGCGAGATTATCTATCAGCGCACCGCTATCCTTCCCGACCAATTAAAAAAAAGAAGTCTCTTCAAATTGGAGGATTGGGCTTTTCAGTACAGTTTTGCTGAAGAAAAATTAACCACCCAATTCAAAACCAATTCGCTAAAGGGATTTGGTATTCAAGATATGAAGCTCGCCATTACGGCTGCTGGAGCCATCTTTGCGTACCTAATTGAAGACACGCACCATAATTTGCTTGCGCATATCACCAAAATACAACGAATTCCACAAGAAGATTTTTTAATGATGGACCATTTCACATTACGAAATTTGGAAATCGTTTATCCCTCTTCAAAAGACGGCAAATCATTACTGGATATTATTGATAAGACCACCACGCCCATGGGCGGAAGGTTGTTACGAAGGCGAATAATACTTCCACTAAAGTCAGTGAACGAAATCGAACGTCGACTGGCTTTGGTTGAGTTTTTTAATAACGAAGACGATTTAAAATTTAATATCCTCAATCTGTTAAAATCTATTTCCGATTTAGATCGTCTCATGGGGAAATTGGCAGCGGAAAAGATTTCACCAAAAGAACTCGGTTATCTGCGTCAAAGTTTAACTAATATACGAACCATTAAAGATGAGCTTCACCCAAAGACGGAGGTTTTTGCGTGGCTAAATCCTCTACACGACCTTTCGGAATTGATTGATTTCTTGCAGAAGCAACTGAATGAGGAACTTCCGGTAAGTTTAGCAAAAGGAAATGTTATTCGGGAAGGCGTTAATGAGGAACTGGATCGTTTGCGAAGCTTACAAACAAAGGGTAAAGATTATTTGGATGAAATGTGCCAGCGAGAGATCGAACGTACGGGAATTTCCAGTTTAAAAATAAGTTTCAACAATGTTTTTGGCTATTATATCGAAGTTCGCAACACACATAAAGACAAGGTTCCTGAGGATTGGATTCGCAAACAAACCTTAGTAAATGCAGAGCGCTATATCACGGAAGAACTAAAGGAATACGAAAGTCAGATTTTAGGGGCAGAGGAAAAAATTGCGGTTTTAGAGTCGCAACTGTATCGTAATGCGTGCGCTCAGGCTATGAACTATATCGACCTGATTCAGAATAATTCCAAAATTATTGCACAATTGGATGTGGCGGTGGCATTTTCGGAGTTGGCCGTTTCAGAAAGTTACACGAAACCCATTTTAAATGAAAGTTTTGCAATAGATTTGAAAGAAGCTCGACATCCTATTATTGAAAATGCTCTTCCTCTAGGCGAAAAATACATACCGAACGATATTTATTTAGATAAAAACTCCCAACAAATTATCATGGTTACTGGGCCCAACATGGCTGGTAAATCAGCTATATTAAGGCAAACGGCGATTATATGTTTGTTGGCGCAAATCGGAAGTTTTGTACCTGCAAAACATGCCGAACTGGGTGTTTTGGATAAAATTTTTACACGAGTAGGAGCGACGGACAATATCTCAGCGGGAGAATCTACGTTTATGGTGGAAATGAATGAAGCTGCAAACATTTTAAATAATATTTCAGAACGAAGTCTCATACTCTTGGACGAAATTGGTCGCGGAACATCCACCTACGATGGTGTGTCTATTGCGTGGGCGATAGCCGAATATTTGCACCAGCACCCAACACAAGCAAAAACACTTTTTGCCACGCA
>JAYRQH010000410.1:0-16699 GCA_041910715.1 Bergeyella sp. | reverse complement strand
GTTCATAAAGGCACGCATCGTAAACTCCCCAGCTTTGGCCATACGGGCACCATTTTTTATCAAAACCTCCAAAATCTTAGCGCCAATATGCGGCGAACCATGAAACGAAATCTCCACAGAATTCTCCGTAGTAAAAGTCCGCGGCGCATGAAACACCGATACCATCACCTCATCAATCACCTCGCCTTGGTTGCTACCTGGTGGTTGGTGGTTGTCGGACTGCGCTCTGTCATAGTCTATTGGGCTCTCGCCTCTCGGCTCTTGGCTCTTATCCACAATAAACCCATAATGCACACTGTGCGACGGCACGTGCTCCAGATTTTTACCTTCAAAAACACGGTTCACAATTTCAAATGCACGTTCTCCCGAAACGCGAATAATCCCGATGGCGCCTACGCCGTTTGCCGTGGCCAATGCACAGATGGTGTCCTGATTCATAGCGCAAATTTACAGCTTTTTTCGCAAGTTTTTTAGGAGCCGGGAACCTGCTTTCCGCTCTATCTTTTTTGCCCAAACCACTACCCTTCCACAAAAAAGGATGCCGCTTCAATCAGGGCTAGAAAGAAGACAACTTCTCCCAATAGAATTGAAAGTCAACCTCATATATCACCTTCCCGAATATCTTCTCTAAAAAAACGCCTGAATTGCCTATTATGACTATATTTGAGCAAATAAACGGATCATGGATTTTTTGTGGATACTGTATGGAGTCTTGGCAGGTATGTTAATGGTATTAACGATACTGCCAAAAATACCGCATTCGCATTGGGTGTTCCGAGCAACAGAATTTGGGAAAATTCAAATCTTTATCCTCACAATCCTATGCTTCGCTTTGGGGTTTTTCTTGGACGACAAAACGAAAGCGTGGTACCTGACGCAAGGCATCTTGCTCTTCCTCATATTTTTCCACGGGGTCATTCTCATTCAGTACACCAAACTATTCCCAACAAAAAAAGTAATTCCCGAACACGATTCGGATAAAACACTCAAATTTATTTCGGCAAACATCTACCAGTTCAATACGGAATATGCGCGGTTTATCGCCTTAATCAACAAATACCAACCCGATGTCTTTCTCACCATGGAAAGCAATGACGATTGGGAAAAGGCGCTTCAGGAACTGGAAAAAGACTATCCCTACTCCCAAAAAGTAACGCTGGAAAACACCTATGGAATGCATTTCTACTCGAAACTGCCCATAAAAACAGCAAAAACCCACTTCTTTGTTGCCGATGATATCCCCAGTGTTGAAGCCATCCTCACCACAGAAGATAATCTAGAATTTGTATTCTTCGGTGTGCATCCGCCACCGCCGAGCCCCACGGAAGAAAAAACATCTAAGGAACGCGATGGCGACCTGTTAAGCGTGGCAAAACGCCTCAAAGAAATCAACTTACCTTCCGTCGTGGTGGGTGATTTCAATAACGTCGCATGGTCGAAATCCTCCATTCTCTTTCGCAAAATAAGCGAACTCATCGATCCCCGAATCGGGTACGGCTTTGTATCCACCTTTCATGCAAAATACCGATTCTTCCGCTTCCCAATTGATTTGTTGTTCCACTCACCCACAATTTTCATCAAGCAATTAAAAACGTTGGAAGCCTTCGGCTCCGACCACTTGGCGGTATTCTGCGAGTTTTTTATTCATCATAAAGAAGAACTTCAGGAAGATAAGGTGGAATGCGCGACCACAGAGGAAAAACAGGAAGCCAAAGAAATGATCAACGAAGGAATCCAGGAAGAGGGCAACCGCGATACCATCGCAAAGGAAGACTAAAAATGGAACACAAATGCGGTTTGCTTTCTAGGATCGACTTAGGATGCTTGGAGAAACAAAACGTCAGATTTTAAACCATGAACCTAATTTCAACTACGCTATAGGCTTCCCAGCCTCCTCCCCTCTAAAGTTTTTTCCCTATTTTTATCTTCAAAACATCACCTATGCTACGTTTTTTAATCATAGCCTGTGTTCTTATATCCCTAAGTTGTTCCGCTCAAAAACAGCTGCTCAACTACGTAAACGTGTGGAATTTCATGAAATACTACCACCCCGACCTGGCTACTGGAAAGATCGATGCCGACTCACTATTTCTAGCACATATTCCCACAGAAAAGGAAAACTTCAACGACGTTGTAAATTCGCTTACCAAAGACCTAACAAACATTCAAAACGCCAAGCCAATACCGGAACATACGAAGGAAATCCTCACCCAAAATCAGAATTTCAACTGGTTTCAAAAAGCAAAAACGCTTTCAAAAGCGAACAAAAAACGACTTACCGAAATATACAACAACAGATACACCCAAATCCCACATCACTACGTTCCGGAACGGGGATACGCCTCCGACCTGCCAAACGAGAAAGACTACCCAACTACGGATCAAGAAAACCTGCCTCGGGATCTCCGTTTGTTAGCAATGGCCAAAATATGGGGCGCCATCGACTACCTCTACCCACACCAATACCTCATGCCCAAGGATGCCGAACTTAAGTTTGAAAAACTCCTGCAGCAGAGCTTCGCGGCCGAATCGAAAAGGGACTTTGAAGAAATTCTTGCCAGAACGGTAGCGCTGTTTGAAGACACCCATGCATTTCGCTTCTACAACCAACTGAAATACAAAGCGGAGATTTTTCACACCCGATACTATCCACCTTTTGACTATCGCATCGTGAATGACTATCTACTGATTACACACATGGTAGACCAAAAAGCTGCCGAAAAAGCCCATCTTGCAGTGGGCGACCGAATTTACAGCATCAACGGCAAAAGCATACCTACGCTCATAGCAGAAAAGAAAGAACTGCTTTCTATTTCCAATGCTGAAGGTTTGCGTTTCCGACTTTCAGACTATCAAAACAATCTAATTTGGAGCGATGACGTGCTGGTTAAAACACTCAAAATTCAAAAGAAGAACGAAAAAAAGACGTTTTTAAACACGTCGGTACATATGCTTAATCCAAAGGAACAAGCAGACCTTGAGATGCTGACGTCCTATGTAAAGTCGAAAATTCAACGAAAACAAAAACAGCAACTGGAAGATCCGGATGCAGCCTATTTCCGCATTGATCAGACCTTTAAGTATATAGCGGATGTGGAAGATGACGAAATAGATAAAACCATGAAACAAATACGGGATGACGCAGCTTCTAAAAAAGCTCTGGTTTTTGATATGCGGGGCTATCCCGATTGGGGTGGATTTGTCTACCATTACATCTACGCCTACTTTTCTCCGAAAGAAAATCATTTCGGCAAATACTACCAGCAAAACCTACAGAATATCGGTACATTCACCTATCATACGGATTCAAAAACCTATTTTCCCGAGGTTGAACGAATGAACACATCGTACAAGGGTAAAGTCTTCATCATCGTAGATCCCGAAACATTAAGTGCCAGCGAATGGGATACCATGAACCTCCAACACATCTTCCCACAAGCGATAACGATCGGCCAACAAACCGCAGGCGCCGATGGCGACATCAAAAAACTGAAATTACCAGGCGGCTACCTATTGGAATTTACAGGGAATGCCATCTTCTATCCCAACGGAAAGCAAACTCAAAAAGTCGGTGTGAAAGTGGATAAAAGATTCCATTACCGTGATGAAGATATTCTTTCTGGAAAAGATATAGTGTTTGAATGGATACGAGCAGAGCTTAAGAAATAAGTAAGATGTTGACTCGAGTATTAGTACGAAAATGAATCTACATGAGGTTGATGCACTAAATAATAATCCAGTTCATCGAGATTACGCCTGTGAATGACAATATCAAATGAAAGGGTTAAACTGCCGTCGTGAAACTGAGACTGCTTCATTTTAACCGTCTTGCAGATTTGTTTAAGGTCAGCAATAACTTCCTTCTTTAACTTGACATCCTGAGAGTGAATATGAATTTCTAAGGTTTTAGCAACGTTTAAGGCAATATATTTATTAAAGATCGATCCGGATGCAATGATCCCGAAGCAAGCCAATAGAAAAATTCCTGCCGTTGCATACTGTCCGAAGCCAATGGACATCCCAATAGCTGCCGAAATCCAAATAATACTGGCTGTCGTTAAGCCGTTGACATTATTTCCCTCTTTAAAAATAACGCCCGCACCCAAAAAACCAATACCCGAAACAACGTAAGAAGCAATACGCGTGGCATCTTCCGATTCATCCAAACCCATTTTATAGGATAAAACGGTAAACAGCGTACTCCCCAAACAGATAATGGAAATCGTTTTGAAACCCGCGGATTTATCTTTCCATTCCCGCTCCATACCCAAAACAAACCCGGCTAATAGAGAAAATATCACTTTTAAAAGGTCTTCCCAATCCCAAAATAAGGTGATTGCATCGTTCATAGTAGAATTTTAATAAAGGTACAAATTAGAATTAATTACAGAATTTTCAAAAAAAAAAAGTTGCTGAGCTTTACCACTCAGCAACGTATATAGAGCCTCGACTTTCTGTTATAGTGGAGAAACAAGATCTAAAAACCACGCTTTAACATCGCCTTCAAGATGTTTGCCTAGCTTTTCTTCACAGGTCTTATGATAGGCATTCAACCAGTCAATCTCTTCTTGTGAAAGCAAATCCTTTTTAATGATATTTTTGAAGAACGGACAGAAAGTAAGTGTTTCAAATTCATAGAACGTTCCAAAATCAGTGGTCTCAGCAACCTTCACAGCCATAAGGTTTTCATGTCGAATACCGTATTTGCCTTCGATGTACAAACCAGGTTCGTTAGACAACACCATTCCTGGCAACAATTCGGTCGGATTGAGGTCTTTTCTGAAACTTTGCGGACCTTCATGCACATTCATAAAACTTCCAACACCATGTCCCGTTCCGTGGTTGTAATCTTTGCCTTCCATCCACAAAGGTAAACGAGCGATGGCATCCAGTTGATTTCCGCGCGTTCCTTTAGCAAATTTCACCATCGATAGACGAATCATCCCTTGTAACACGCGAGTTGAATTGTGAATAAACTCATCAGAAACTTCCCCGACAGCCATCGTACGTGTGATATCCGTTGTTCCCTCCAAATACTGGCCTCCAGAATCCACCAAAAGAACTCCCTTATTGGTAACATCAGAACTTCCTTCGGATTTAGCAGAGTAATGAGGCAAGGCAGCGTTTCCTTCGTACCCCACAATATTTCCGAAACTTTCGCCCACAAAGTTATCCAGTTCAGCACGGAATCCTTTTAATTTTTGCCCAATGGAATACTCCGTCATCGGCTCTTTACCCACATTATGCGTCAGCCAATACAGGAACTTCACCATGCCTACTCCATCGCGTTCCATCACCGTTCGGAAACCTGCAAGCTCAGCATCGTTTTTTTGAGCTTTCATCATATTCCCTGGAACGGCCGCTTTTATAAACGTGTTTGCAGACGACAAAGCATTAAAAATAGCTTGATTTGTTGTTGGAGAAAGTAAGACCTTTTCATCTTTTACTTCCTTTAGATACGGATAAAAGTCTTCGTACGGCATCATTTTCACACTCGAAGATTCCATCTGTAAACGAGCTTCCTGATTTAGTTTATCTAAATCAACAAACAGAATTGCATCATTCAGAGTAACGTAGATGTATGCTAAGAAAACGGGATTCGCTTCCACATCGCTACCGCGCAGGTTAAGTGTCCAAGCGACATCATCCAAACTTGAAATAACATGAGCCGTCGCACCTAAAGCATCCATTTTTTCACGAATTGCATTCAATTTATCTGCAGCTGATTTTCCTGCATGCTCAATAGGATGTACAAATACTTCATTTTTAGAAGGTGTTGCACGGTCCGTCCAAATTTGATCCAGTAAGGGTAAATCTACCAACGTAATATCTGCAGCTTTCAATTGGTTTTCAACAGACTCCCAATTGGCATTTGACGTTGCTAATGCATTTACTGCCACTTTACCGCCTGCTGACACCTGCGATTTTATCCACTCCACAAAATCCGGTGTCCCTTCCACGCCTTCTTTCATTAAAGTTACCGTAGAATCTTTCAACTCCGCTGCAGCTTGAACAAAATAACGACCATCCGTCCAAACGCCAGCTTCCGACTTGGAGATTACGGCAAAACCAGCAGAACCAGTAAACCCAGAAATCCACTTTCGCTCCTGCCATTCTTTAGGCAAATATTCGCTCATATGCGGGTCTGCAGAATAAACAATAAAGGCATCAACTTGATTTTGCTGCATCACCTCGCGCAGCTTGGCTAATTTATCTTGTGTAGTCATAATTTTGTGCTTGATGGATTGGCCATCAATAGTATGGTAAATGTACTAATTCCTACTTAATTTAGGAAAATTTGGTATTTATTATTTTCGGCAAACATCATCATCAGTTCGCCATTAATTTCAACTTGCGTACGCATCGAATTTAACTCAACATGCGAATTATCTTCGGCATTCTTCAAATAAAAGTGAAGCTTTTGCTCGCCTGTATGTTCCTGAACAACCGATCGTAGAAACGAAATATCATCCGGACGAATATCGCGAATGTCCATAACCAACGTCATGGTATTGGCAAAACGCTCAAAGGCTTCTTTCAGCTCGTAGACATCAACAACATTCAGGAAAACGCGATTGTCTTTTGCGACCGAAAATTTTACCTTAAAAATGAGAAACCGCTGAAGATCAATCTTATCTTTCAACTTCATGTAATCACGGTCACCCAAACGGAAGGAATAACTTCCGGTGTAGTCTTCCAAAGTTAAAAAGGCAATCTTTTCGCCGCTGTTTCTTCCGTCACGAACCGTAAACTCAGTCACTAAGCCGGCAACGGTATTTTCTTTAATAGAATTATTGAATTCGGTGCGCTCCTTACTCGGTTTTCCCTCCTGGAACATGCGGGTTTGTTCACTTCCAAAATTCTGTTCTCGATAGGCATCAATTTCATCTAAGTTTAAAAACTTAAAATGTCCTTGAGCTTCCACAGTCTTTATTTCTTCTTCAATTATTGGTTCACTCTCTTCTTCAATTACCTCCAGATCATCCACTTCCAAATCAGCATCAACCTCATCCTTTTCACTCGCCTCATCTAGAATCAATTTGGTTTTGGCGATCATTTCTTCATCATCTTTTTTCTGATCTAAAATTTCTTTGCGGCTAAGAATGCCTTGAATGAACTGATATTGATACTTAAATTCGTCCAACGGATGAGCAGATAGATAGAAGCCAATGATTTCCTTCTCTTTATTGAGCTTGTGCATGTTTGGCCATTCGGCTGAGGGTAAAA
Organism: Bergeyella sp.; assembly: GCA_041910715.1. Lineage (GTDB taxonomy): Bacteria > Bacteroidota > Bacteroidia > Flavobacteriales > Weeksellaceae > JAFAFC01. Next base: position 9,472 of record JAYRQH010000410.1, on the reverse strand, counting down.
TTTTGGGCTGCTCGATTTTTACCTCATCGGCAAAATCAGCAAATAAGGAATTATCCATTTGATTTTTAGAGTCCTGAAAACTTTGACCATAACGTAAAAGGCGCTCAACATTAGTTCGCCCCTGATTGTCGTAATCGAAATACTGGGCTCTGTGGTACACATCCAATTCATCGAATGCACCCGCCACAACTAAGCTTTCGACCACTCTTTTGTTAATTTGTGCAGAAGGCATACGCTCGAAAAAATCAAAAACAGAAACAAATCGTTGCTCATTACTCGTTGCAACAATTGCCTCACTTGGACCTTCACCAATTCCTTTAATAGCGCCTAAACCAAAACGCACTTGCCCTTTCTCATTTACTGAAAACTCATACTGACTTTCGTTAACATCAGGTCCCAAAACGTCAACACCCATGTTTTTGCAATCCTCCATGAATAATGTAATTTGCTTGGTATTGTTGAGGTTATGTGTCATCACGCTCGCCATATATTCTGCGGGATAGTTCGCTTTAAGATAGGCCGTTTGGTAGGCTATATAGGCATAGCAAGTGGAGTGTGATTTGTTGAAAGCATATTCTGCAAAGGCTTTCCAGTCATTCCAGATTTTCTCTAAGCTTACTTCATTGAGGTTATTTTTTTTGCCACCCTCGATAAATTTTGGATACATTTTGTTCAATACGTCAATTTGCTTTTTACCCATGGCTTTTCGCAAGGTATCCGCTTCCCCTTTGGTAAAATTGGCCAACTTCTGAGACAGCAGCATTACCTGCTCCTGGTACACGGTAATTCCATACGTTTCTTCCAAATATTCCTGACATTCATCCAGGTCGTATACAATCTCTTCAATGCCGTGCTTCCGATTAATAAAGTTCGGGATGTATTTGATTGGGCCTGGACGATACAGGGCATTCATGGCAATTAAATCGGCAAAAACTGTTGGTTTGAGCTCGCGCATGTATTTCTGCATTCCGGGACTTTCGTATTGGAAAATACCGACCGTTCTTCCTTCTTGAAATAATTGATAGGTTTTTTCATCTGTCAAAGGGATTTTATCTGGATCGATATCTATTCCGTGACGTTCTTTTACCAACTTAATAGCATCTTTAATGATGGAAAGCGTTCGCAACCCTAAAAAATCCATTTTTAACAATCCAGCGCTTTCCGCAACCGAGTTATCGAATTGAGACACCAAAATATCGGCATCTTTTGCTGCTATTGTGATAGGCACAAGGTTGGAAATATCTTCCGGCGTGATAATCACCCCACACGCATGGATTCCCGTATTTCGGATGCATCCTTCCATCTTCTGTGCAGCTGACAAAACTTCATTTCGAGGATCATTTTCGTTTTTCAGAATTGCCTTCATTTCATCCACTAACATTCGATCTTCAGGCGGAAGTTTATCGTACTTACTAAAGGCTTTTCCAATATTCATGCCTGGTGCGGGCGGAATTAATTTTGCAATATTCTTGGTATCAGGAATCGGTAAATCTAAAACGCGACCTGCATCGGTAATTGCCGATTTGCCCCCTAAAACAGAGTACGTAATAATCTGCGCAACATTTGTTTTTCCGTATTTTTCAACGACCCATTTGATAATCCGTTCGCGACCTTCATCATCAAAATCAATATCGATATCAGGCATAGAAACCCGTTCTGGATTCAGGAAACGCTCAAAAAGAAGATCGTACTTAATAGGATCCACATTGGTAATACCGATACAGTACGCCACAGCTGAGCCCGCAGCCGAACCACGGCCTGGACCTACCCAAACACCCATTTTTCGAGCTTCATTACAAAAATCCTGAACAATCAAGAAATAGCCTGGATAACCAGTATTGGCGATAATTTCCAATTCAAAATCCAGACGCTCCCGAATTTCATCGGTAATCATTTCATAGCGTTTTGCTGCCCCCTCGTAGGTGAGGTGACGTAAAAATGCATTCTCGCCTCTTTTCCCTCCATCAACTTCATCTTCGGCATGCAAAAATTCTTTAGGAATGTCAAATTTAGGAAGTAAAACATCCCTTTTCAGTGGATAAGACTCGAACTTAGCGAAGAATTCTTCATACGCTAAAAACGCATCAGGATAATTACGGAACGTATTTTTTAATTCATCTGTATTTTTCAGATAATACGAGCGGCTTGGGAGCCCTTTACGTTTGCCGAAACCTTTGCCTATGGGCGACGAAAGTTTTTCGCCATCCTTAATACAGAATAAAATGTCTTGCGTTTTAGCTCCGTCTGGAGAGGTATAGTAGGTTTCGTTTTGCGCTAATATTTTAACATTGTATTTATCGGCAAAACCTAATAACACGTCATTGATATATTCTTCTTCATCGATGTCATGATTCTGTATTTGTACGTAAAAATCATCTCCAAATGCTTCTTTCCACCATACAAAAAGTTCCTCACCTTTAGTTTCACCAAATTCCAATATGGTGTTGGGAATATCGGCATGGATACTTCCCGTTACCGCGATTAAATCGTCTTTATACGCTTCAATTTGTTTCCTTGAAATACGAGGAACGCCAAAGTAAAAACCGTTGACATATCCCATACTAGAGAGTTTTGCCAAGTTTTTATAGCCGTTAAAGTTTTTTGCCAAAAGAACCATTTGCGTTCGCCGATCGGGATCATCTTTAGTAAATTGCTTTTGTTCGGGGCGGTCTGATATATAAAACTCACACCCCAAAACTGGCACCAGCTTTTTTTGCTGGAGCTCTGCATTGTCGGGATCAGCTTCTCTTGCTTCTTCGTATTGCTTTTTCAGGTTTCCGTTTGCTTTCTCAACTTCACTAATAAATTTAAACGCACCCATCAAATTTCCAAAATCGACCATGCCAACCGCTGGAAAGTTGTTTTCCAAGGCATGATTAACCAAATCACTTAAGTGTGTAGAAGCTTGCAATGATGAGTAAATCGTATGATTATGAAAATTGAAATACGCTCCCAACTCAATGTCTTCAGCATTCCCAAAATCAACGTTTTTCTTTTTGTTGAAATTGGCAACCTGCGTTCGAATAACGATTGCAAAAGGCTGAATTGGTTCTTGATGTGTTTTTCTGAAATTCTGTACCAGTTCCGCTTCAACACCAATGTCCGAGGCGTTGATCACTCCAATACGCATCATTTCAAAAAACACTTGCGCCGTTGCATTTACATCGGCCGCTGCGTTGTGTGCTTCGGAAAATTCAGTTCCGTATAATTTTTTGTAAATCTCCCCAAGTTTAGGCGATTTGAATCGCCCAGAATTCCCTTGCGGAATGGCGGTATACTCCGTTCCCAGGTGCATGGTATCCACCTTAGGAAGTTCTTGCAAGCTATTCGGTATCTCTTTGCGCAGATTTTCCGCGCCAATAATATTATAATCAAATTCAATGTTTTGTCCCACCCCAAAACGACTTTTTGCAACAGCCTGTTGAAAAAGATCCAAAACTTCTTTTAAGTCTTTACCCTGCTCTTCTGCAATTTTAGTCGTGATCCCATGAATTCGCGCTACGTTGAAAGGAATATCATAACCTTCCGGCTTGATAATAAAGTCTTGATTTTCGATTAAATTGCCATTTTCATCATGGATTTGCCATGCCAACTGAACCATCCGTGGCCAGTTATCCAGATCAGAAAGTGGTGCATTAAAATTTTTTGGAAGCCCCGTAGTTTCAGTATCAAAAACTAAGTACATTGAGATTATTTTTTGTAAAAATATTACATTTTTTTTGGAAATAAAAGTTGAAAAAGATGGATTATTTTGGTATATAATATAAGAAAATAAATTGTCGAAATAAAATGTATCACCCTGAAAATAAGGAAAATAATATTATATTTTATAAAATATTAGCACCCCTTGCGAATAGAGAGGTTCCCAATCAGTTTTCAGCTTTCCTAAATACTTCATTAAATTTCTAAGATATTAAAATTAAAGTTCAACTAAAACAATAAATTATCCGTTTTTAGAAATGAATTTGAACCAAACAAAGATGATTTTTTATAAAATTGAACAAATCCACGAAAAAGATTATCTTTGAGAAGTTATGAAAGCTCAAATTAAAAATACCATTGCTCAAGATACGTTATTAAAAGCTTTTCGTTTGATGATGGAAGCCAAAGCGATGGCCGACACATACGAAAACAACCGCAAACAATGTCCTTACGTGCATAGCACATCACGCGGTCATGAAGCAATTCAGCTTGCCACAGCTTTTCAGTTAACCAATGAAGATTGGGTTTCTCCCTATTATCGAGATGAAAGTCTGTTATTAGGAATGGGATTTGAGCCTTATGAATTAATGCTTCAATTACTTGCAAAAGCCGATGATCCTTTTTCTGCTGGAAAATCCTACTATTCGCATCCATCGTACATTGGAGATGATACGCCTAATATGATTCACCAAAGTGCTGCTACGGGCATGCAAACCATACCAACAACGGGAATTGCGCAAGGAATCCGGTATATAGAGGATTTTAATTTGCGATCTTTTGAGGGTAAGCCAATTGCAGTGTGTAGTTTGGGCGACAATTCAGTTACGGAAGGAGAAGTAAGCGAAGCCTTTCAGTTTGCTGCTTTACATCAATTGCCGGTATTATTTCTAGTTCAAGATAATGGTTGGGGAATTTCCGTTACCAAGGAGGAGGCTCGCACAGCCGACGCTTACGAATTTGTTGAAGGATTCAAAGGAATGAATCGGATGCGTCTTGACGGAACTGATTTTGTAGAATCTTATTTAGGAATGCAAGAAGCTGTTTCCTTTGTTCGAGAACAACGTAAACCCATGGTAGTTTGTGCGAAAACGGTTCTCATTGGTCATCACACCTCAGGCGTTCGTCGCGAGTTTTATCGAACGGAGGACGATCTGGAAAAACACAGAGCACAAGATCCCGGAACAATTCTTAGAAATCATCTGTTAAATGAAGGTTTTTCTGAAGACGAATTACATTTAATTGAAGAAAAAGCCTTTGAAAAAATAACTAGCGAATTCCAGAAGGCATTAAATGCACCTGAACCACCATTAACATCTGCCGTAGGACCCGTTTTTGCCGAAAATCCTATTACAGAAGAATCCGGAACTCGTGTTCCCGAGGGAAGCAAGGAAAAAATTGTGATGGTGGATGCAGGAATCCATGCATTGCAAGAGCTCATGTACAAGCATCCAGAAGCGGTTTTGTACGGTCAGGATGTGGGCGAACGTATTGGAGGCGTCTTTCGTGAAACCGTCACTTTAGGACAAAAATTTGGCAGCAAACGGGTTTTCAACACGCCTATCCAAGAGGCCTATATTATTGGATCAACAATTGGAATGAGCGCTATGGGACTGAAACCTATTGTTGAGGTTCAGTTTGCAGACTACATTTATCCAGGTCTAAATCAACTTATTACCGAAATATCAAAATCATGCTATCTGTCGAATGGAAAATTTCCGATTTCCAATATCATTCGAGTGCCCATCGGCGCTTATGGCGGCGGCGGACCTTACCATAGCGGAAGTGTTGAAAGTATTTTAGCCAATATTAAAGGAATTAAAATAGCCTATCCAAGCAATGCTGCCGATTTTAAAGGTTTATTTAAGGCCGCTTATTATGATCCAAACCCATGCATTATGTTGGAGCACAAAGGTTTATATTGGTCTAAAGTTCCCGGAACTGAAGAGGCTAAAACCATTGAGCCTGCCGAAGACTATATCCTTCCTTTTGGGAAAGCAATTTCGGTATTGGAAGCTGACGAAAACGCAGTGACTAAGGGAAATTCAGTTGTGATAATCACCTACGGGATGGGCGTTTATTGGGCAAAAGCAGCTGCGAAAAATTATCCAGGTAACGTGGAAATTGTAGACATACGAACCCTCGTGCCATTGGATGAAAACTATATTTTTGAAAAAGTAAAACTTCACAGCAAATGCCTTGTTCTTACGGAAGAACCCATTCAGAACTCGTTTGCAGAAGCACTTGCTCACCGTATTTCAAAAGAATGTTTCCGTTTTCTTGATGCACCTGTTGAGGCAATGGGATCTTTAAACGTTCCTGCTATTCCCATTCATTTTAAGCTTGAAGAAGAAGTCTTGCCAACACCGGAAAAAGTTGCTGTAAAAATTCAAGAACTTTTAGATTATTAAATGTAGAAATTCTGCTTTTTCGAATAAATACAACAACTGAAAATTTTTAGACCGAAAAAAACACTCCAGTTACCGCTTATTTTTTGAAAAGATCTGGATGATCCGTTGTGATGAAATCGACACCCATCGCTTTGAGCTGTTCGTAGACTTCTGGTTCGTTGACAGTCCACGTATTGGTACTAATTCCTAGTGCGCGAGCTTCCGAAATCCAACTAGGATTTTTCTCAAGAAAAACCGAATAATGATAGTCGATACCGTCTATTCCCAAATCTTTTATTTCTTGAGGCGAAAGTTCACCATTAAGATACTGTACCTTGTAGTTGGGTTGCAATCTTTTGATTTCTTTGCAAATATGCAAGCTAAACGATATAAACTCACTTTGATCTTCTGCACGATTCTTTTTGATTTGTTGAATAGTTTTCTGCACCAGTTCCGTTTCCAACTCTTTTGTTTTTGCTGGCTTTATTTCGACAATGAGTTTTACCGAAGGATTTTTCTTTCCTTGTTTCAAATATGCTTGAAGTGTTGCTATTTTTTCACCATTACTCAATTTCTGAGATTTCAATTCTTTGTAGGAGGAATCAGCAATGGAGATTTTGTTGAGTTCTTCATCATGATTCACCACCAATATTCCATCTTTGGTCATTCGCACATCAAATTCGCTGCCGTAAATAGGTAATTTTTGAGCATTTACCAGCGATTGAATTGAATTTTGCGCTGTTTTGGGTTCACTGTTCCAAAAGCCACGATGCGCGATGATTTTCGTTTGGGCAAAACTGTTTAGTGAGATGCTTAGCAAAGCCATAACTAGTATTTTTTTCATTCCACTTTATTTGGTCTAAAGATCGTATTTTCTACAACTAAATAAAATAAATACCTCGGTTTTTGTACACGTTCTAAAAAATTATATGCCTATTTTTGTTCAAAATATGTGACCATGACTGAAAATATTCAGCACGAAATAAAAGCGCTACGTGATCAACTTCATCAATATAATTACGAATACTATATTTTAGACGAACCCAGTATTTCGGACTATGAATTTGATGTTTTATTAAAAAAATTGCAGCAACTGGAAACTCAATATCCTGAGTTTGCCGACGTTACTTCACCAACGGTGCGAGTGGGCGGAGGAATCACGAAAAACTTCCCAACAATTACGCATGAATTTCGAATGTTTTCTCTAGATAATTCGTACGATTTTAAAGATTTAGAAGATTGGGAAAAGCGAATAATTAAAACAATTGATGAGCCTGTAGAATTTGTTTGCGAACTGAAATACGACGGTGCATCCATTTCTATTTTATACGAAAATGGAAAATTAACTCAGGCGGTTACTCGAGGTGACGGATTGCAAGGCGACGAAATCACGCATAATGTGCGTACCATCTCCGCCATTCCCTTACAGCTAAAAGGGGACTATCCGGAACGGTTTTTTATCCGAGGAGAAATTTATTTAACTCGTAAAAATTTCGATAAAATCAATGCGAATCGCTTAGAAGAAGGTTTAGACCCTTTTATGAATCCTCGAAATACGGCGAGTGGAAGTTTAAAAATGCAGGATTCTGCTGAGGTTAGAAAACGTGGTCTTTCAGCTGTTTTATATCAATACATTGCTTCTGATTTTCCTGCCGCTACGCATTGGGAACTATTAGCGAAAGCCAAATCGTGGGGCTTCCAGGTTTCAGAAGATCAAGCCAAATTATGCAATTCGTTGCAAGAAGTTCAGGAGTTTATCTCGTATTGGGATGAGCACCGCCACCAATTGCCGTTTGAAATAGATGGAATGGTGATTAAAGTGAATTCGTTGAAACAGCAGCGTCAATTGGGATATACGGCAAAGTCGCCGCGATGGGCCATGGCATACAAATTTAAAGCTGAAAAAGTGGAAACTGAACTCATTTCGGTATCCTACCAAGTTGGAAGAACGGGTGCTGTTACTCCTGTTGCTAATTTGAAACCCATTTTATTGGCTGGAACTATTGTAAAGCGGGCCTCACTGCATAATGAAGACATCATCAGAAAGTTGGATTTGCACGAAAAAGATTTCGTTTATGTAGAAAAAGGGGGCGAAATAATTCCGAAAATTGTTGGTGTAAATACCGAAAAGCGACCCGCAGGAAGCGAGAAAATTCAGTATATAAAAAATTGCCCAGAATGTGGAACCGAATTGGTGAAGATTGAAGATCAGACCATCCATTTCTGTCCTAATGAAACGCATTGCCCTCCACAAGTTGTTGGAAAGATGATTCATTATGTTTCGCGAAAAGCACTCAATATCGAAAATCTAGGAGGGGAAACTATCGAGCAGCTTTACAAAGCACGTCTTGTTGAAAATGCTGCCGATTTTTACGCACTTACGAAAGAACAGCTCCTGCCTCTTGAGCGCATGGCCGAAAAATCGGTGCAAAATATATTGGATGGTATTGAAAAATCAAAATCGGTTCCCTTTGAAAAGGTTTTGTTCGGTATTGGAATTAAGCATGTAGGCGAAACAGTAGCAAAGAAACTCGTTAAAAATTATGCTTCAATTGACGAACTGGCCCAAGCAACCGTTTCAGAACTTACGCAGGTAGAAGACATCGGAGAAAAAATTGCGCTCAGCATCGTAGCTTTCTTTAGTAATGAGGAAAATAGATTATTTATCACACGCTTAAAGAATTACGGTGTACAATTAGAACGGGGCGAAAACACGCGAGAAGTTTTAAGCAACGTCTTGGAAAACAAAACCTTTTTATTTACTGGAAAATTATCATTATTTACTAGAGATCAGGCCGAAGAAATGGTCGAAAAGCACGGAGGAAAAAATATATCCGCCGTTTCTAAAAATCTCAATTATTTGGTGGTTGGCGAGAAAGCCGGGAGCAAACTAAAAAAAGCTCAGGAAATAGGCAGCATCACGGTGTTGGATGAGCAACAGTTTTTAGATTTACTTCAATAAAATGATAAAAAAGCGAGCCTTGACTTTGTCAAGGCTCGCTTCCATAATCTGTTTCAAATTAATGGCTGATTTTCACGCCAAGTTCGTATAGATTTCCGCGCATCAAAAATTTAATTCGTTCGCGCGTGGTAACCGTATTTATCTCGCCGTCTTTCAAAATAATAATGCGGTCTCCAGTCGCAATATTCTGGTCGGCCATCCAATCTTCAGGAGCAACGTCGTTTTCTTTTTTCTTCATATCCTCCAGAATTTCTTCTGCCATTTCCTGAAAACCTTCGGAGTCCGAGTACAAAACGGTATATTCAGGTCCAATTTCTACTCGAAAAGCTTTTTTATCTTGAATAAGATGAGCATTATTATTTTCCATCATGGCATCTGAGCCATCAGTAAACCCCACTTCTATGAGTTCACCATTATGTTC
>JAYRQH010000409.1:0-5360 GCA_041910715.1 Bergeyella sp. | reverse complement strand
AACAACCAGAAGATACACCACCGCCGCCAATCTCGGATCAGATGAAGACTCAGACTGGTTTGCAAAATCAAGAAGGTGTAAAAACTCCGGCCTATACGCCACCACCGCCACCACCATCTACAGGTACGTCAACAAGTACTGTGGAAGTGAAGCCTCAAGTTTCAACAACAGAAGTTTATGACACGGTGGATCAAGGTGCAGATTTTGGTTCTGGAGGTATTAACGGATTTAGAAAGAAATTCCAGGAAGGATTTGATAACGAATCTATGGAAGGTGAAGGATCGGTAAAAACGGAAGTAACTTTCGTTGTAGAACGTGACGGATCAATTTCTAATGTGAAAGCTTCAGGTTCTAACTCAGCGTTCAACAAAGAAGCTGAAAGAACAATTAAAGCAATCAAAGGAAAATGGAATCCTGGTAAAGTAAACGGACAACCTGTACGTTCACGATTCAGATTCCCAATTACAATGCAGTTTGAATAATTTTTAGAATTATTTAACATAGAAAGAGAAGCATAAGCTTCTCTTTTTTTATTACATTTGTAAGATATGGCGTTTAATTGGCTATCAATGATTACCGGCATTTTCTATGTTGTTTTAGGAATCGTAGTTATTGTTTTTAAATTTTTTGTAATTCAGTTAGATCCTGGTGTCGCGTATTCATTAGGAGCATTACTTGTTGTGTATGGACTTTTCCGCGTTGGCCGTGCCATACACCGAATCAGGATGTCCAATCATGAGAAAAATTCTTAGTTATTTCCTAGTTTCCGCGTTGGTATTTAGCGGCTGTTCAAAGAAAAAAGAAGAGCAAAGATCTGCGGAGTTTAATCAAGGTGAGCTCGTTGTGCTTACAGATGATGCTTTTAAGAGTGTTGTTGAAGGCTTAGCGCAAGCGTACATGATGAACTATCCGTCAACAAAGGTTGAAGTGAAAGTTCAGAAAGAAGATTTGGCATTTTTAGATATGCTGAATAATCAGGCGAAAATGATTGCCATCTCAAAACCTTTAAATAAAGAAGAAATTCAGGAATACGAAAAAGCAACAAATTCAAAATTTCATCAGGATTTCTTTGCGATAGATGCGGTACTCTTTGTGGTAAGTAAAAACTCGACACGTACTTCACTAAGCGTGGATGAGATTAAGAAGGAATTACTTTCTGGCGAGAAGAATTTGATTTTTGATGGTAATAACTCAAGTAATCTCAATTTTGTTGCCAATAAGGTGGGCATGAAACCTTCCGAATTGAAATATTCCACCATTTTAGGTAATGACGAAGTGGTCAAAGAATTGGATCGTTTTCCAAACAAAATTGGCGTTATCAGCCTTAACACAATCAGCCGTCCTTATGCTACACAAGCCGCGAAGTTTCGGGATATGATCTCCGTTTTACCTATAGAGGAAATGGACGTCAGATTTCATACGAAGGGGAGGGACTTACAAAGATGAAATACCCTTTTGTGCGTACCGTTTATTTTCTCACTAACGAAAATGGATTTGGTATAGCAAAAGGTTTTCTACGTTTTTCATGTACCCAACTAGGACAAATCGTTGTAAGTAAAGAAGGCCTACAGCCGTACTTTTTATTCAGTCGAGAAGTGCAAATGAGATAAACGCATCATTATGGAACGATAATTGTGTTATCGATAACGAATTAGTATTAATATAATTAAATAGAGAGATAAAATGAACGTAACTAAGAAAATTATTTTGACTGCTGCAGTAGGATTTTTTACATCGTCTGCATTTGCACAATCTGTTCAGGATGGTATCCAATATGTAGATAGTCACAAATTTGCAAAAGCAAGAGATAATTTTAATCAATTAATTACAGCAAACCCAAAAGAAGCGGATAATTACTTCTATCTTGGGAACACATACTTAACTCAGTTTGAACCAAACTTCGAAAAAGCTGATGAGTATTTCAAAAAAGGACTTGCTATTGAATCTAAGAATTACCTTAACAAGATCGGTTTGGCAAGTATCAAATTAGGTAAAGGAGACCGTTCTGGAATTATGGAAATTCAGAACATCGTTAAAGAATCAAGAGAGAAAGATCCCGAAGTTCTTTATCGTGCAGCTGAAGCCCTAACATTGTTTGAAAAAACAAGTGCGCCAGACACGGCTATTGACTACCTAAATAAAGCCATTGAGAAAGCGCAGAAAGGAGGAGTTCCTGCAAACTATTATTATACTTTAGGCGATGCGTATCGTTTGAAAAAAGAACCAGGAAAAGCCATGTCGGAATATGACAAAGCGTCTGCTGTAGCACGTAACAAAGCATCAGTATTCACAAGAATGGGAACGCTTTGGATGGCAGCTCAACAGTGGAAGTTAGCTAAAGAAAACATCGATAAGGCGATTGCAGTAGATCAAACCTATGCACCAGCTTACAAAGCGAAAGCTGCTTATGATATTAAATATCAGCAAAATGCGATGGCTACGCAAGATCTAATTAATTATGCAAAATATGCTGATGAGGATCCGTATACACAATTAGAAATTTCTAAATTGTTCTTCACTAACGAAGACTACGCAAACTCAAAGGCTACTTTAGATAAGGTTTTTGATAAAGTTGAAGATCCTATTAAATATAAGTTAAGAGGTTACCTTTCATTTGCTGACGGTAATTATGTTGAAGCTAAGCAGAATATGGATAATTTCTTATCAAAAGTTGAGAAATCCAGAGTTTACCCAGGTGATGAAGGTCTATTAGGACTCATCGCTGCAGGTTTAGCAAAAGATGAGAAAGATGCGACTAAAAAAGCACAGTTGCTAGCTGATTCTAAAACTAAAATTGCGGTAGCTAAAGCGGCTAAAGACGAAACAATGAAGTGGGATCAAGAGTTAGCCAAGATTAATGGGGCAACAGGTCCTTCGGAAGCTGAAGTTTCTGCTGGTACTACAACTCCAGAAATCGAAGCTTTAAAGAAGAAAGTTGCGGCTAATCCACAAGATTCTGATGCGCTTTTCCAATTGGCAACAAAATATCAAGATGCGAAAAACTGGGCAGGCGCTATATTAACATGGCAAAAAATGATTGCTCTGTTACCAGATTGGGCACCAGCTTATTACAGCCAAGGGTATTCGTATCAGCAAGCTCAGAACAACGAAATGGCAAAAATTGCTTATGAGAATTTTATCTCTAAAGTGAAGCCAGCAGATGAGCAAGCAAACAAAGAAACATTATCGTACGCTTTATTTGCAGTTGCTTACTTGGTGAAAGAGTCTGATCCAGCAAAAGCAAAAGCCTATGTTGCAAAATCAGTGCAGTTGAATCCAGGGTATGAAGATGCTGTAAAACTTAACAAAGAGTTGAATCCGTAATCGGATTTCTGTATAATTAGAATCTCCCTTTCTTCGAAGGGAGATTTTTTTTGTAATTTTGATGTATGAAAGTTGACTTTTTAGCCATAGGAGCACACCCTGATGACATTGAGTTGGGATGTGGTGGTACCATTGCAAAATTGGTTTCAGAAGGTAAATCATTTGCTATTGTGGATTTAACGCAAGGTGAGTTGGGAACCCGTGGCAATGCTGAACTTCGACATCTTGAAGCGCAGAAAGCTGCTGATATATTAGGGGTTTCTGCAAGAGAAAATCTAAAGTTAAAAGATGGTTTTCTGCATAATTCGGAGGAATATCAAATGGCTATTGTAGAAATGGTTCGAAAATACCAGCCTGACGTGGTTTTAGCAAATGCCATTGATGATCGGCATCCAGATCATGCAAAAGCGTCGAAACTAGCTTCTGATGCATGTTTTTTAGCAGGCCTTCGACGGATAGAAACCACCCTTGATGGACAACAGCAGGAGCCTTGGCGCCCAAAACATATCTTTCATTACATACAATGGAAAGAGATTAAACCTGATTTTGTAATTGATATTAGTGATTTTCTAGCGAAAAAAATCGATTCGTGTATGGCATACTCGTCTCAGTTTTACGATCCCAATTCGGATGAACCTGAAACGCCGATATCAAACCGTGATTTTTTTGAGAGTCTCACGTATCGTGCACAGAACCTTGGTAGATTGTCGGGAGTGACCTATGCGGAAGGTTTTACGTATGAGCGACTCATCGCTTTAAAAAATTTCGAAGGAATTGTTTTGTGATAACAAAATATTTTCTATATTTGCACCCACGAAACGGTGATTGTAGCTCAGTTGGTTAGAGCGTCGGATTGTGGTTCCGAAGGTCGTGGGTTCGAGACCCATCATTCACCCAAAAAAGAGAAGTATTTTGCTTCTCTTTTTTTTGTGATATTATCCATTTTAATAATTAGATTGGTATCATTTTTTCTTACTATATCGTATAAAAGTTATATTATGATTAAAAAGAATATGCTCTCAACATTGGGACTTTTTACGATTATGGCTGCGAGTGCAGGTATTGTGCAATCATGTACTACTCAGATACCAGTAGGTGATACTACGCAAGTTTCAGTCGATTACGATGGAGTCTATCGCGGAACACTCCCTTGCGCCGATTGTGAGGGAATCAAGACAACAGTCTACCTAAACAAAGACAATACCTACCGATCAATTACTCAGTACATTGGTTCAGATACAGAAACAGTGGATACCGGAAAATTTACTTGGGATAAAGCGGGAAGTACGATCACGTTTAGAGGCAAAGAAAAGGCAAAATATTTTGTAGGTGAAAATACATTAACCAAATTGAATCTTGATGGAACGAAAGTGGAGGGTTCACTTGCAAAATTTTATATGCTTACAAAGGATAATTTTAAAATCCTAAACAAAAGATGGAATTTGGTTGAGTTAAATGGTCAAAAATTTGACGCCAGTAAAACAACTAAAAAAGAAGCCTTCATTATGTTCAATGATGCAGAAAACAGATATGTTGCTTCTGCAGGTTGTAATACGATTTCAGGTTCTTTTATGGTGAATTCCTATAATCATCTTGAATTGGGCGACGGAATGTCGACAATGATGGCTTGTCCTAATCTAGAATGGGAACAGCAGTTGATGGAAGTGTTGAAAACGGCGGATACTTTTTCAATCTCAGGTGATGAACTTCATTTATTTAAAGGCCGTATGCGAGCGATGGCAGTTTTCAAGTCAGGGATAGAACCTCGATAAGGTAAACTTTTTTAATAAACGAAAAAAGACCAGCATAGCTGGTCTTTTTTTATTTTGCTTTTTCTTCTTTCGCCTCTACTTCTGGAAAGCGAGCTAGCGTAAATTCCTTTGAAATAGCTGCTTTCTCAAATTTTAATTTTCCTGAAAGCGTTTCAATAATAACACCATCTTCTTGGATTTGGGCAATACGTCCGTGCATTCCTGATGTTGTTACAACACGACTTCCAATTTTTAGAGATTCTTGGAAGTTCTTTTCTTGCTTTT
>JAYRQH010000408.1:0-7403 GCA_041910715.1 Bergeyella sp. | reverse complement strand
GTATACAAATGTGTCGCTTTGGTTATCCGTAAGATTTGGATGTGTTTTGTAGGTTATAACACCTGCTGTATTTATCGAAACGGTGCCGTACATAGGATTTACGATGATTCGCGACTTTTCTGGCAATAGAATTTGAGTGGAAGCGGTTAATTTGGGCGAAATGATAATATCTTCGCAACTTCCAATTTCATAGTCTACTTCCGAAATTGTTGGACATTTCGTGTAGATGTATGGTTTTGTGGTTTCGCTACCACATTCTTCTTTAGCAATTTTACAAGTGTACGAGCCTGAACCTAACACTTCAGGATTGATATAGTAGTTTGTTTCGCCAGCAATCGGTGCGCCGTTGAAATACCATTGATATGTGTCGTATGAATCATCCACCTGCAGTTGTGTTCCTCTGAAGCAGTCGCCCGTTTTAGTAATTACAGGACTTGAAGAAAAACCAGCAAAATAACCGCCGTAGCCCACCGCGCCATTTCCTGCGGCAATTCCCGCCGTTACCGATTTATTGGAGATTACGGTAATGTTTCCTGTAATATTAGGCACCGAGTACGTTTCCCAATCTGCATTTCCTGCTATCGGAAAAGGGCCGTACGACGCGTTTAGTGAATTACCATTGACGGTTATCGAAGCTCCTTTTTGCGATAATATATTAAGTTTGGTATTATAAAGTGTTGATCCGATCTCGTCGATATACCCAATTTCATCTATTTTGTTGGGTAGAAAGCAGTTTAGGGGTGGGATGTAATTAAAGCCACCCGTTGCGTACACAGTTCCAGTACTTGTTCCACCTAGTAACTGATAAACATAGACATTATGACTTGTTTTGATACCAACATTGTAATGATTTGTGCCATGAGCTACGTATTCGGTGCTCTGAATCATGTAATTTTCTCCCTTGTTAAGGGTTATCACCGGTGTGCTAGCTCCATTAACATAGATGTCGGTATTATCTTCTGTGGCCACGATTAATGCCGCTTCCATCCCTGTATCGATAGTTCCGTTACCCTTTATAACAGCAAACTCATTACCTAAGCGGTTAACAGGTACTGCCTGATCCATTAAAATGTCGTTATTGCTTAAGTTGTTATAGGTGTAAATGCCATTGAAATTGCCATTGGTTACAGAAATTGGATGCGTTGAAGTGATATGAGTTCCTAATAATCCTGCGAGATTAGCCGGGACTCTTCGTGAGTTTGCGTCCAAAATATATGATTGGCCCTTGTTGAGGGTCACTTTAAGGATGTCATCTGTGTTCCCATTGGAAAATATAACATCCGGATTGTAATTGTCAATAGTAACCTCGGTATCGTCCTCAGTTGCCAGAATACCAATCGTTGCATTCACATGGCTGGCCGTTCCGGTTATCGGTGCCATCGCTGCAAAAAACTCGTTTCCAATACCAGCTAAGCCTTTTGACGTGATAATTTCCGCATGATTCGTAACAGAAAAACGATAATTAGCAAAAAACTTTCTTGCACCTTTTACATACAATCCCTGTGTAGTTGGTGTCAAGATCGATGCAGAACTGGAAACTACCATCATATGTTCTGGTATACTAATCTTCTGTGGATTTCCTTTAACTAACTGAACAGACGTAAAAAGTGTTGAATTATTATAGAAATCTACTTGAAAAGGAGTTGTTTCATTGGTAGACAAGTACAAATTTGCACTAAAATCATTTAATGAACCTGGATTCCCTACTGCAATAGGTGCAAACCAATGGTCGGTATCCAATTGTGCTTTTAGAGCGAGTGTCTGAAATATAATGAATACAAAGAGTAAAAATTTCTTCATGTACGATGACTGTTAAGAAATCAAAGTTAGTATTAAATTGTATTCTGTAACCGATATGCATAAAAAAACTCTTCCTTGTGGAAGAGTTTTTATATTATTTTTGATACGGTCTTATGATAAAGCTACTCGTACAAATCCCACAACTTTAAGATCGTCACCTCCAGTTTTTACATATTCAGCAACAGAAACATTTCCGTCTTTGATGAATGCTTGGTGTACCAATGTGTTGTCTTTGTAGAATCTCTGCATTTTACCTTTCAAGATATTTTCGATGATATTTTCAGGCTTTCCTTCTTTAATCAACAATTCTTTTTCAATTTCCAATTCTTTGTTGATGATATCTTGAGAAACTTGAGTCTCGTCTAATGCAATTGGGTTCATTGCAGCAACTTGCATAGAAACAGCGTGTGCAATTTCTTCAGCATTGTCTCCTTTTGAAGAAAGTGCGGTAATAGCAGCAATCTTGTTACCCGCGTGGATGTACTCTTTCAAGTAAGGTCCTTGGATTGTTTCGAAAGAACCGATTTCGATTTTCTCACCAATAACTCCAGTTTGCTCAATTAATTTATCAGCAACTGTAATTCCGTGGAAATCAGAAGCTAATAATTCTTCCTTAGATCCAGCAGTAATTGCCATTTCCGCCAATTCGTAAGCCAATTCTACAAACGCTTCATTTTTAGCAACAAAGTCAGTTTCGCAGTTCAAAGAGATAATTGCTCCAAGGGTATTATCTTCATTTACTCGTGCAATTACAGCTCCTTCAGTAGATTCTCTATCGGCTCTGTTAGCTGCAACTTTTTGTCCTTTTTTTCTAAGAATTTCGATTGCTTTCTCGAAGTCTCCTTCAGCTTCTACTAAAGCTTTTTTGCAGTCCATCATTCCTGCACCTGTCGTGTTTCTTAATTTAGCTACGTCTGCTGCTACTGGTGTATACATAATTATTGATTATTTATTAAAATTTAGTTATCTTCTGATTGCTTATTTTGCCCTGCAAAGATAATGATTTTCAAATAAACTAAAAACAGACTTTTAACGTTATAGAATTTTATTTATCTTACCATTATTAAAATTATTTCTGCAATGAAGAGAGGTTTATTTATTTTGTTGTTTTCATTTAGTTTCTTAGCGTTTTCGCAGCAAGTTCAGCGTATTGATATTGTTGAAAAGTCGAATGATGTAACTGTTATAGCAGCTTTTGTTAAAGCATATCCTACACATCCCAAGGTGCCAATGTTAAAGCGTAGGATGGCCACTTTAATGTCGTCTACCGGCGCAGGATCACCCGCAGCAAAACCAACGGTGAAACCTCTAAATACTGAAAAAATAGCGAAGAGCGTGAATTCGGGTTCGGGAAGTTCGTCGCCAAGTGGGCAGAATCAAAAGACTGCTGAATTGCTTACCCACATTTTTAATAATGATCCAAATCGTAAAGAAGCTTATGTGCGAATTATTAATAAATCAAAATGCCGACTGATTGTAAAGATTAGTGGAAAAAAGTTTTATAATTTGGATGTACCTGCGAATAACGACAACTATATTTTGATCCCTAAAGGTAAATACGTGCTCACAACATCGGTTTGCGATGCCAAATATTCGTCTTCGAAAGATATCAATCAAGATATTGAGATTACGTTGGGAAGAAAATAGACAAGCTCACATCAAATAAAAAACTCCGTACACAATGTGCACGGAGTTTTTTTATTTTAATGTATAATAATTATTACCCTTTAAAACGGCCCATGGCAATGAACTTGTCCTGTCTTTGAGTAACAATTTCTTCTTTTGAAAACTTCTTAAAAGCATTAATATTTTGTAATATAGATGCCTTTACATTTTGGTACGCTACCGTCGGGTCGTAATGTGCTCCACCAAGTGGCTCCTCAATAATACCGTCGATTAATTCGTTTTGTAGCATATCGTTTGGCGTCAGTTTTAAAGCATTAGCGGCATCTTCTTTATGATCCCAGTTTCTCCACAAAATAGAAGAGCAGCTTTCCGGTGCGATTACCGAATACCACGTGTATTGCAACATGTACACCTTATTTCCCACACCAATTCCTAAGGCTCCACCACTGGCTCCTTCACCAATAACATAGGTGAAAATTGGAGTTTTTAGCTGAACCATTTCGAAGATATTTCGTGCGATCGCTTCTCCTTGTCCACGTTCTTCTGCTTCCAAACCTGGATAGGCTCCAGGAGTATCAAGCAAGGTAATCACAGGAATGTCGAATTTTTCTGCTAATTTCATCAAACGAAGCGCTTTTCTATAGCCTTCTGGATTAGGCATGCCGAATCTTCGCTTTTGTCTTTCTTTTGTTGTACGACCTTTTTGTGTACCGATGATCATAACTTTTTGACCGTCAATTGTTGCCATTCCTCCCACCATAGCAGGGTCGTCGGCGAAATTGCGGTCACCATGCAACTCTAAAAAGCTTCCTTCATCCACAACACCATTAATATAATCTAATGTATAGGGACGATCGGGATGTCTTGAAAGTTGTACAGTTTGCCAAGGTGTAAGATTTCCGTAGATTTCTTTTTTGGTGGCGGTAATTTTATCCTCAATTTGGCTGCAAGCTAATTTCATATCGATTCCTGCGTCTTCACCAACGATAGAACAGGTTCCTAATTGCTCAACTAACTCTTTTATTGGAAGTTCAAATTCTAAATATTCCATAGGGATGCGATGATCTTTAAAAAATCAAATTTAAGAAATAATTAATAGACTAAGATAATTTGCTTTGAGCATTTTGAATTCGTGTGATGGTTTCCTCTTTCCCAATCACCTCCATAATATCAGGAACGTCGGGACCTTTGAGTTCGCCCACTAAGGCTAACCGTAAAGGCATCATGATTTTACCCATGCCAACACTTTTTTCTTCAGCAATCTGATGCATCAATTCTTTTAGCGAACTGGCTTCAAATGCTACCGTGTCAAATTTAGCTACCAATTCGCTAAGTAATTGGTTTGCTTGCTCATGCCATGCTTTTTTAAGTGTTTTTTCGTCGTAGCTTGTAGGTTGTTCAAAAAAGAATTTTCCATTCTCGTAAATATCTTTTACAAACGTTGCTCTTTCTTTCATCAACTCCACTATCTTTTCTAATTTATCTTTTGCAACAGTTGTGTTACTCACTTCTGGAAGATTCTTAAGAAGCGCCGTTAATTCAGACGTCGACTTTTTCTGTAGATATTGGTGGTTGAACCATTCTGCTTTTTCCTTAGAAAATCGTGCACCTGCTTTGTGCACTTTATGTAAATCAAATTCTTTTGACATTTCATCTAAGCTAATGATTTCTTTGTCATCGGCAGGACTCCAGCCTAATAGAGCCAGGAAGTTGATAAATGCTTCCGGAAAGTATCCCTCTTCACGATAACCTTTGGAGACAATTCCCGTCGCAGGATCTTTAAAATCCAGCGGGAAAACTGGAAATCCGAATTTATCGCCATCTCTCTTACTCAATTTTCCCTTACCTTCGGGCTTCAAAATCAATGATAGATGAGCAAATTCTGGAGCTTCCCAACCCATAGCTTCGTATAAAAGTACATGCAATCCCATGGAAGGAAGCCATTCTTCGCCACGAATAACGTGCGAAATTTTCATTTCGTGGTCATCGATAATGTTTGCAAAATGATACGTAGGCATGCCGTCGTTTTTTACCAAAACTTTGTCATCTAAGGTGTTGGTATTTACTGAAAATTTTCCACGAATAATGTCTTCCAAGTTCAAAACGCGATCAAATGGCATTTTGAAGCGTACGACATAGGGAACATTTTTACTTTTCAGTTCCTCAACTTCCTCTTTTGAGAGGGTTAAACTGTTTTTGAGTCGTTCTCTAGTTTGATAGTTGTAGGCGAAAACTTCACCTTTTTCTTCAAATTCTTTACGAATTGCATCCAACTCTTCGGGAGTGTCAAAAGCAATGTAAGCGTAATCAGTTTTTAAAATTTCGTCTGTATACGTATCATAAATAGCCCTTCTTTCCGACTGTCGATACGGGCCATACGGTCCGCCGTGCTTTGGGCTTTCGTCTGGGGTAATTCCGCACCATTCAAGTGCTTCCATGATATACTCTTCTGCACCTTCCACAAATCGAGTAGAGTCGGTATCTTCAATTCGAAGCACGAAATCGCCTCCTTGGTTCTTTGCAAATAAATAATCATATAAAGCGGTTCTGGCTCCACCTAAATGCAACGCACCGGTTGGGCTAGGCGCAAAACGTACACGTACCTTTTCCATTTTGAAATTTTAGACTGCAAAATTAAGCATTTGTAAAGTTTTAGTTTTCATCTAAATGAGAATTTTTCAAAGGAAAACAAAAAACTTCAGCGGAATGCTGAAGTTTATTATGATTTTAAGCTTGATAGTCTAAAAATGTTTTCTCAATGAGCGTTAAGCATTCATTGATTTGCTCTTCTGTGATCACCAACGGTGGAGCCAGTCTGATGATATTTCCGTGTGTAGGCTTTGCTAGGAGTCCGTTTTCTTTTAACTTCAAACATAAATTCCATGCTGTGGAACTTTCCGGTGTATCGTTAATGATAATTGCGTTTAATAAACCTTTACCGCGAACATTGGTAATCAGATTGGTTTTTTCCATGATTTTCTGAATACCGTTGCGAAACTGTTGACCTCTGACCTCTGCTTTATGCGCTAAATCGTCGTCTAGTACAACATCCAATGCAGCCATTGCGACAGCGCAGGCTAGTGGATTGCCACCATAAGTTGACCCATGTTGCCCTGGTTGAATAACATTCATAACATCATTATTTGCTAAAACAGCCGAGACAGGATACATTCCGCCTGATAATGCTTTCCCTAGAATGAGAATATCCGGTTTTACATTTTCATGATCGCATGCGAGCATTTTACCTGTTCTCGCAATTCCTGTTTGAACTTCATCTGCCATAAAAAGTACGTTGTTAGCTGAACATAAGTCTTTTGCTTTAGCTAAATAACCGTTATCTGGAACGTATACGCCTGCTTCACCCTGGATAGGCTCAACAAGAAACCCGCAAATGTCGTGAGCATCTTCTAGAACCTTTTTTAATGCCTCGATATCATTGTATGGAATTCGAATAAATCCGGGTGTGAAAGGTCCATAATTTGAGTTTGCGTCAGGATCATTGGAGAACGACACGATGGTCGTGGTACGACCGTGGAAGTTATTTTCACAAACGATGAGTTTTCCTTGATTGGCGGCAATGCCTTTCACTTCATAACCCCATTTTCTAGCAATTTTTATGGCCGTTTCTACAGCTTCTGCACCCGAATTCATAGGAAGCACCTTATCAAAACCAAAAATAGAAGTGATTTTTTGCTCGTAAATTCCCAAATTTGAGTTGTAAAATGCCCGTGAAGTTAAAGCTAATTTTTGTGCTTGGTTGGTCACTGCCTCAACGATTCTAGGATTCGAATGCCCTTGGTTGACTGCAGAATACGCTGAAAGAAAATCATAGTATCGGACACCTTCCACATCCCAAACGAAAACGCCTTCGCCCCGATCCAAGACTACGGGAAGTGGATGGTAGTTGTGCGCTCCGTATTCGTTTTCTAAATCGATGTAGTAGTTTGCTCTTTGATTTTCTGACATAACTGTAATAT
>JAYRQH010000407.1:0-1549 GCA_041910715.1 Bergeyella sp. | reverse complement strand
CTTAACGACGGACGGTACACTTATATTATATACGTGGAATGACAAAGAAGGTAAAAAAGCTTTTTGGCATTCGACTTCGCACGTGATGGCGCAAGCTTTGGAAGAAATTTTCCCTGGTATTAAATTAACGCTTGGACCTGCGATTGATAATGGTTTCTATTACGACGTAGATTTTGGTGATAAAAAAATTACGGATGCCGATTTCAAAAAGATTGAAGATCGTGTGTTAGAAATTTCGAGAGAGAAACATGAGTTTAAAATGCGTTCGGTTTCTAAAGCTGAAGCATTGGAAATTTATAAAAATAATGAGTACAAAACCGAATTGATTTCGAATTTAGAAGACGGAACGATTACGTTCTGCGATCATTCGAACTTCTTTGATTTGTGTCGTGGTGGTCATATTCCGAATACGGGTATTATCAAGGCGATGAAAATTTTATCGGTGGCGGGTGCGTACTGGAGAGGTGATGAAAAAAATAAGCAGTTAACTCGTGTTTACGGAATTTCGTTCCCGAAACAAAAAGACTTAACGGATTACTTAGAATTATTAGAAGAAGCAAAACGTCGCGATCATAGAAAATTAGGAAAAGAGTTGGATTTATTCCATTTTTCACAAAAAGTAGGTCAAGGTTTACCTTTATGGTTACCAAAAGGAGCTGCTTTGCGCGATAGATTAGAGCAATTCTTGAAAAAAGCACAGAAGAAAGCAGGTTACGAGCAAGTAGTTACACCTCATATTGGGATGAAAGACTTGTATGTGACTTCTGGACACTATGCTAAATATGGTGCGGATAGTTTCCAACCGATTCATACTCCAGCGGAAGGCGAAGAGTTCTTGTTAAAACCAATGAACTGTCCACACCACTGTGAGATTTACAATGCAAGACCTTGGTCATACAAAGATTTACCAAAGCGTTATGCTGAATTTGGAACAGTTTATCGTTATGAGCAATCGGGTGAACTACATGGATTGACTCGTGTTAGAGGATTTACTCAGGATGATGCGCATATTTTCTGTACGCCTGATCAATTAGATGCGGAGTTCAAAAATGTAATTGACTTGGTATTGTATGTTTTTGGTTCGTTAGGATTTGAAAACTTTACGGCTCAGGTTTCGGTTCGTGATTTAGATAATCCGGATAAATATATAGGTAGCGTTGAAAACTGGGAAAAAGCTGAAAATGCAATTATCAGTGCAGCGAAAGATAAAGGATTAAATTATGTGATTGAAGCTGGAGAAGCTGCTTTCTATGGTCCGAAATTGGATTTCATGGTAAAAGATGCTTTAGGCAGAAGTTGGCAATTAGGAACTATTCAGGTAGATTACAACTTACCAGAGCGTTTTGAATTGTCTTATAAAGGTGCAGATGACAAGTTACATCGACCAGTTATGATTCACCGAGCGCCTTTTGGTTCGATGGAACGTTTTATCGCTATTTTATTGGAACACACGGCAGGAAATTTCCCAATTTGGTTGATGCCAGAGCAGGCTATAATCTTGTCTTTGAGTGAGAAATATGAAAATTATGCGAAAAAAGTTTTAGATTTG
>JAYRQH010000406.1:0-7761 GCA_041910715.1 Bergeyella sp. | reverse complement strand
TTTACAGTCAACAACTACCGTAAAAGAAATCCAGTCGGTACATAACGAAATCAAAAATGAAGAACAAACCCATTTTTATTTTATTTTCGATCCTTCTTAGTGCTTCTTTTTTTGGACAGGACAGTTTGAAAATTAAGCAGGAACGACATCTTTCTCTGGGAGTCGATATTTTGAATGCTGGATTATCATTTTTTTCGGATCAAAAGGTGTATCAAGCCTTTGCATCCTACAATATCAATAAGAAAATTCACATCGTTGCCGATGGAGGTTTTGGTAAGAATAAGTACGAAAAGAATGGGTATGATGCAGAAGCTTCCGGTATTTTTGTAAAGGCAGGAGCTGTTTATATGCTGATCAACGATCCCAAGAATGAGTATGATGGTTTTTATGCCGGTCCCAAATTAGGTGCGTCATTTTACAAGCAGCGCTATGACAAAGTTCCAGTTCGTGGTTTTGATGCGGGAGATTATTTTGTCACCTTGCCGGAAAGTAATCAGACATCCTTATGGCTGGAAGCAAGCTTGGGAGGCCGTGTACAGTTATTTAAATCTAATTTTTTTGTTGATGTACAACTTCAGCCACGCTATCTGCTCTATTCTACAAAACAAGATGATGTGAAGCCGATGATTGTTCCTGGATTCGGGAAATCGTCAACAGGTTTTAATTTTGGTTTTGCGTGGAATATCGCATATCGATTTTAGAGAGGTATTTTCGTTTATAAAATATTACGCCCCGGCCTTTGGCCGGGGCGTAATATTTTATATTTGTTTCAATAATCTTAAACCAACAATTTGTCTTTGATAGCTTCGACAACTGCTTTGGTTTCTACTTCCAATTCGTCTAGATTTCCATTGTTATAGATAATAAAATCGGCTTTGCGGCATTTTTCGCGCTCAGGCATTTGTTTATCCATAATATTTTCAATTTCTCGGTAGGTTTTTCCATCCCGATCCATCACACGTTTCATACGCGTGTTATCGTCAGCCGTAACGAGAACATAAGAATCCAGTTTGTCACGGAGTTTTAATTCAAAGAGCAAAGCCGCCTCTTTAAAAAGTAACGGTGCCGACTGTGAGTGTACCCAATGTGCGAAATCCAACGCTACAGCAGGATGAATTAACGAATTTAGTTTTTCTAGTAAATCTTTATCGTTAAAGACTAAATCAGCAACAAATTTTCGATCGTAGTTGCCCTCTGCGTCGTAGGCCTTTTCTCCTAAAAGAGAAATTATTTTCGATTTTAAATCATCGTTTTCATTCACCAGTTCTTTCGCTCTAGTGTCGGAATTATATACAGGATATCCCATTTCAATAAGAAATTTAGCAACTGTACTTTTTCCGGATCCTATTCCACCCGTAAGTCCAATGACCTTCGGTTCGGGTTCGGGTTCTGTTTTATTTTCCATTTATATTTTTAAAAATTAATATCCAAAAACTTCATTAAAACTATACGTTTGATCAAGTCGAACGCCTTTATCAGTCATTTTTACACTTGCCAATTCGTGATGGGCATCGTGTTCGAAAAATAAGAGATACTCATTGTCCACACATTGTTTCAAAAATTTTTCTTTTTCAGCAACCGTTAAAAGCGGGCGCGTATCGTATCCCATAACATATACTAAAGGTAAATGACCCACAGTCGGAATTAAATCGGCTGCAAAAACAATGGTTTTTTCCTGATATTGAATTACCGGAAGCATCTGTTTTTCCGTATGTCCATCTACAAAAATTACATCCATTTTAAGATCAGGGGCAAAGCTGTAGTTGCCTGTAGTAGGAAGCGGTAAAAAATTTAACTGTCCGCTTTCTTGTATCGGGAGGATGTTTTCTTTTAAAAAACTAGCTTTTTCTCTGGGGTTCGGATCTACCGCCCAGTCCCAATGGTTTTCATTGCTCCAATAATGTGCATTTTTAAAGGCAGGACGATAGCCGTTGCGCTCATCATTCCACTCAATCGCACCACCACAATGATCGAAGTGAAGATGCGTTAAAAATACATCGGTAATATCTTCGCGCACGAAGCCGTATTTTTTTAAATTCTTGTCCAAGGAATCGTCTCCATACAAGGAATAATGTCCAAAGAACTTGTCATCTTGTTTGTTGCCTAATCCACAGTCTACCAAAACAAGTTTTTTACCATCTTCTATAAGCAAGGATCGCATCCCAAGTTCGATTAAGTTATTAGAGTCGGCAGGATTTGTCTTTTGCCAAAGTGTTTTAGGAACGACTCCAAACATAGCACCGCCGTCTAACTTAAAATTTCCACATTGTATGGGATATAGTTTCATAAAAAAGTATCTTTTGTACTAAAATAAAAATTTTTTTAGGATGAAAAAAACTTTACGTTTAGTTCTTGTGAATTATTCTGATTAAAATAATTCTCCCGGGCGTGTTGGGCGAGTGATATTTAGATGTTTATACGCCTTTTCAGTGACTTCTCTTCCTCGAGGACCACGAATTATAAAGCCTTCTTGAATGAGGTACGGTTCATAGACTTCTTCTAAGGTTTCTGGGTTTTCTCCTATCGAAGTAGCTAAGGATGAGATTCCTACAGGTTTTCCTCGGAAATTTTCAATCATCACCGTCATGATTTTGTTATCCATATCATCAAGCCCAAACTCGTCAACATTTAACGAGTTCAATGCAAACTTGGTAATTCCTATTTCAATTTCACCATTCCCTTTTATTTCTGCAAAATCCCGAACTCTTCTCAATAAAGCATTAGCTATTCGGGGAGTTCCGCGACTTCTTCTCGCGATTTCAAGAGCGGCATCCTCATAGATTTTTATTCCTAAAACACGGGCGCTACGTTCGATAATCATTCCTAAAAGCTCCACATTGTAATATTCCAGTCGGCATTGGATTCCGAATCGAGCTAACATCGGTTTGGTAAGCATTCCGCTTCGTGTGGTAGCTCCAATTAGTGTAAAAGGGTTTAGCGCAATCTGTACGCTTCGGGCATTTGGACCGGTCTCCAGCATGATATCGATTTTGTAATCCTCCATTGCGGAATAGAGGTATTCCTCTACAATCGGGGATAGGCGGTGGATTTCATCAATAAATAAGACATCGTTTTCTTCAAGATTGGTAAGTAAACCGGCAAGACTTCCGGGTTTATCCAAAACGGGTCCAGAAGTTACTTTACAACCAACCCCCAATTCATTTGCGATAATATGAGAAAGAGTTGTTTTTCCTAAACCTGGTGGGCCGTGCAAAAGCACATGATCAAGAGCATTGCCTCTGTTTTTTGCAGCCGCAACAAAAACCTCAAGATTGTCCATGGTCTTCCTTTGTCCAGCAAAATCGCCGAAACTCTGGGGACGAATTTTTTCCTCTTGTTGCAAATCTTCGTGGGAATAATTTTCTTTATCAGGATGCAGAAAATCCGGCATGTAATCTCAATTTTGATGTAAAGATAAGGCATTTTTAAGAATGTATCTATTTCTTAACGGCGTTCATTTTTCTATAGGTGTAGAATTGATTAATTTTACACAAAACATATTTTTTATGGTATTAATTGGCCCATTCAAACAAATTGTTACCCTACGAAACCTCCCACTGAAAGGAGCTTTGGTAGACGAGCAATTGGAAATAATCACAAACGGTGCAGTGTTTATCGAAGAAGATGAAATTCTTGATGTTGGCGATTTTGAGTACTTGCAACGCATTTATCCCAATGCTAGATTAGAAATCATAGATGGCGATCACGTACTTTTTCCAGGTTTTGTTGATTCCCATACCCATATTTGTTTTGCTGGAACCAGAGCCAACGATTTCGCGATGCGCAACGCGGGAAAATCATACCTTGATATTGCGCAAAGCGGTGGTGGAATTTGGAGTTCGGTACAACATACCCGTCAAGCATCACAGCACGAATTGGAGTCGCAAATGCTGGAGCGTATTTCGTTCTTAGCACAACAAGGAATTACAACAATTGAGGTCAAAAGTGGCTATGGATTGGATGTTGAGAGTGAGTTGAAGATGCTGCGTGCAATAAAAAATGTTTCTGAGAAAACACCAGTTACTTTAGTTTCAACTTGTCTTTCGGCTCATCTTAAACCTAAAGATTTTGAAGGCTCAGACGAGGAGTATTTAAATTTCATTCTACACGATATTTTACCTAAAGTTAAAGAAGAGGGCTTGGCGAATCGCGTGGATATTTTCATTGAAAAGTCGGCATTCCAACCCGAAAATAGCCGTGAATTTTTATTGAAAGCTAAGGAATTCGGTTTTGAACTAACCGTTCATGCTGACCAGTTTACGCCCGGTAGTTCACGTATTGCTGTTGAAGTGGGTGCATTGTCTGCTGATCATCTTGAAGCCACATCTGATGAAGATATTGATTTCCTGGCACAATCGGATACCGTTGCTACAGCGCTCCCTGGTGCGAGTTTAGGACTTGGCGAACCTTTTGCTCCGGCTCGCAAATTATTGAACGCAGGTGCATGCTTAGCTATTGCAACCGACTGGAATCCTGGGTCGGCACCGATGGGTAATTTAGTCACACAAGCAAGTGTTTTGGCAACTTTTGAAAAATTAACAACAGCGGAAGTTTTAGCTGGAATTACATTTAGAGCAGCGAAAGCGTTAAGTCTTACCGATCGGGGAATTATTGATTCGGGAAAAAAAGCAGATTTGGTAGTATTTAAAACAGATAATTTTCAAAATATTTTGTATCAGCAAGGAAGTTTGAAACCAAGCGCAGTATATGTTAACGGACAAAAACTAGAGTTATGATTTGGGAAGGAAGAAATGACGGTGACAGTCCGTTACATCATCGCGTTTTCCAGAGAGTACAGAGGCTTTCTGAAATTGAGGAAATTCAAGAGAACGACTTTGTTCTGCACGGATTTACCGTTGACGAAGGGGTACGCAGAAATAAAGGTCGGGTAGGGGCAAGACATGCTCCCGATATTATTAGGTCGCAAATGGTGAATTTTCCAGTGGTGAATGCAGAATTTAAACTTTTGGATGCAGGTAATGTTGGATGCGAAGATGGCAATCTGGAGATGGCTCAAAATAAATTAGCACAACAGGTGAGTGATGTTCTTCGGGCTAAGGGAAAATCTGTTGTGTTGGGCGGTGGACATGAGCTTACTTTTGCTCACTACTCAGGAATACGCAATGCTTTTCCACAGTCAAAAATTGGAATACTTAATATCGACGCTCATTTTGATAATCGAAAACTAGAGCCGGGCGCCAGTTCGGGAACAGGCTTTTGGCAAATAGCGGAGGAAGGTGCTATTCATTCGTTGCATATCGGCATACAACGAAATTCGAATACATTGCAGCTTTTTGATACGGCACATGAAACGGGCATGAAGTACATTTTGGCAGATGAAATTTTTTACGAAAAATTGGTCTTTATCTACGAGCAAATTGATGCTTTGGTGGATTCTGTGGATGTGCTCTATTTAACGGTTTGTATGGACGTTTTCAATGCTTCTATTGCGCCAGGGGTTTCCGCTTTAGCCTACAACGGTATTTTTGCGGATCCAACATTTATGACTTTTTTCAGGCATATCTTAAAACAGCCTAAACTAGTCGCCATGGATGTAGCTGAGGTTAATCCAGAATTTGATATTCAAAACAGAACAGCCCGTTTAGCCGCTTCCTTGGTGAACGAGTGGTTTATGATTTAAATTTTCACATTGTGACATCTAATAAAGCAATGAAATTTGTGTACTGAAGGAATGCTAATTGCTTTTTAAAATCAAATTATAAAAATGGACCAACAAATACAAAATAAAATACAAATCGCAAGTCAGGCCTTTACAACTTGGAAAAAAGTTCCATTTGAAGACAAACAGAAACTGATTGCGAAAGCTGCCGAACTGATTTCGCAACGTGCGGAAGACTACGGTAAAATCATCACCAGTGAAATGAATAAACCCATCAGTCAATCCATTGCCGAGGTAAAGAAATGTGGCGTGATGATGGAATATTATGCAAATGCGGAGAATGTACTTCAGCCTGAGAAAATAGAATCAGAATTAGCTATTTCGGAGGTGCATTTTGTTCCTAAGGGGGTTATTCTAGGCGTAATGCCTTGGAATTTTCCTTTTTGGCAGGTTCTGCGTTTTGCGATTCCTGCGATTTTGGCTGGAAATACGACGCTGTTGAAACATGCTTCCATTTGTTTTGGTAGTGGAAATGCGATTGAACAATTACTTTTAGACGCTGGTTTTCCAAAGGGTGTTTTTCAAAATCTTGAAATTGGACATGAAGCGGTGAAACAAGTTCTCGAACATGAAGCGGTGCAGGGGGTTTCTTTGACAGGCAGTGAAAAAGCAGGTGCTGATGTGGCTAGCCAAGCTGGAAAGCTAATCAAGAAATCACTTCTAGAACTAGGTGGTAGCGATGCCTTTATTGTGTTGGATGATTCTGATTTAGATCAAGCTGCGGAAGTTGGCGCTTTGGCGCGTCTGCAAAACTGTGGTCAAACGTGTGTTGCTGCAAAACGTTTTATTGTTGAAGAGTCGATTGCAGAAACCTTCCTTCCAAAGTTTATTAAAGAATATCAGAAATTTACAATGGGCGATCCATTGGATAAGAATACGAAATTGTCAGGCATGTCAAGAGCCGATTTGGCTGACGATTTAGAAGTTCAGTATATGAAAGCCATCGAAAATGGTGCGGAAGTGATTTTACCCTTAAAAAGAATTTCAGATGTTGGTTTCGAACCTGGTTTAATACAAGTGGAAGAGGGAAATCCTATTCTGCAAGAGGAGTTATTCGGTCCTTTAGGTATGTTGATGATTGCACGTGATGATCAACATGCATTGGAATTAGCCAACGACATTCCTTTTGGATTATCGAATGCAGTTTGGACAAGCTCAAAATCGCGACAACAGTTTTTTATCGAAGGATTGGAGTCGGGAACTGTCAATATCAATCGCATGACCAGTTCTGATCCTCGCTTTCCCTTTGGTGGTACGAAAACTTCTGGTTATGGTACAGAACTTTCGCTACATGCATTAAAGGAATTTGTGACGATAAAAACCATTGTCGGAAACGCATAGAAATAAAAAAGCTCCTCAAATTGAAGAGCTTTTTTTATTTTAGATAAATGTAAGTCGTAACGTATTGGTTTTGGCATCGTCATGTGCAGGCATTGCATTGATGTTTACTACCATATCACCTTCTTCCACATAACCGCTATTATAAGTTAGTGCATTAACTTGGATAATAGTTTCGTCGGTTGATTTTTTCATATCGTAGAAAAATGCACGAACGCCCCAAAGCAAATTAAGCATATTAATTACGCGTCTGTTTGAGCTATAAACAATGATATGCGAGTCCGGTCTGTGGGATGAAATTTGAAAAGCCGTGTATCCCGAATAGGTAAGGGTAATAATCGCTTGTACATCGGTACTTTTCGCGATACGCACCGCTGCTAGACATACACGGTCTGTAATAAAACGTTCGTCAATACAGTTGAACTCTTTTTCGATAATCGTATTCTTAGACTTATAAAATTCGGTTTGTTCAATGTTTTTAATAATTTTCGTCATGTTGCTTACCACTTCCACAGGGTATTTACCTACGGAAGTCTCGCCAGAAAGCATCACCGCGTCCGCTCCATCCAAAACAGAGTTTGCCACGTCGTTTACTTCGGCTCGTGTTGGTGTTAAGCTGTTAATCATGGTTTCCATCATCTGTGTTGCAATGATCACAGGTTTGGCATGCGCGCGTGCCCGTTCAACCAAATTTTTCTGGATTGCGGGTACTTCCTCCATTGGAACTTCAACACCTAAATCTC
>JAYRQH010000405.1:0-5897 GCA_041910715.1 Bergeyella sp. | reverse complement strand
TTCTTCAACAAAGTGTATTCGCAACCTGAAATTAACAGCATATTTAATAATGAATCGTTAACACCACCTGAATACGACTCGGTCACGTCAGATGGATATCAAATTTATTATTTATCCAACAAGAAGCAAGCACAAGCAAATCACGCTAAAAAACCGTATTTAATTCTGCTTCATGACAGTGGTAAAAACTCGGGTCATTTTTTGCCATACTTCAAAAATCCCGATTTTAATAAAAACTTTCGCATTATTGCGATGGATCGTGTTGGATTTGGTAAAACGCGAATACTTTTTCCGGCAAAAGACAGTATATTAAACCATAATAACCAGTTAATTTCACAACATTTTTTGAAAGATGTTCTTAAGAATGAAGGCTACCAAGATGAAGAAGTACGAATTTTATCCACAGGTAGCGCGTCGATGGCAGGTTTAAAGGCCTATTTGGGTATTTCGAGTCCGAAAGTAAAAGTATTGATGTTTTATCCTAAAATTGATCCCCGATTTATTGCCAGTCGCTGGATTAGCGAATGCATCTCCCAAAGCCCTCTGAAAATTCTATTTCCTACAACGTATATTAATAAACATAAAGACTTATTGTTCTGGGACAAAGTACGTAATGAGGAGCGCAATCAGTGGTTTAGATTGGCTCGAATGAGAGAATTGGAGCTACGAAAGGAGAAACCCGATTATTCGGCAATGTGTTTTTTTGTGACCCACAGCAGTTTTGAGAGTAAAATTTACGAGATCGCCGGTAAAAACTTTTTTAAAACCCATGAGGTAAAAAGACGTAGCATTTACCGTAAGCCCGAATTTGTGTATCAAGAAATGCAGCTTTGCAATGCTAAAAAATAAACCTAAATAGGGGTCGGCTTTTCTTCGAAAAGCCGAACCATTTTATTGTAATATTCACTCAGTTTAGTTTACGGGAGTTACCATGTAGCCTTGCTTTTGCAATAGCGTGATCATCCCCTCCTCTCCTAGCAAATGCCCTGCTCCAACGGCAAAAAAGGTTGAATTATCTTTCATAAGTTCTGGCATTAATTTCACCCAGTTTTTATTTCGGTTATTTAATAAGAGATCTTCTTGCTCTTGCGTCATTTCCTTACGATCTTTCATCAAACGGTCAATACTTGCGAGATCCTCTTCCAAATATGCTTTTTGTAGTTGAAGCATCATTGCTTTGCCTTCTTCAAACCTAGAAACCGATTTTACTAACTCTTTTGGCGTTAGATAGTTTGCTAATAGGTCCATTTGTTCTTTTGCCTGTTCCAGTCCACCAATAATTTTATCACTTGAAGCGGCAAGATTCATTAATTCTACATCAATCATTTTTAAATCTGTTGGCGCACAATCAAAATATTTCACCATCAGTAGGGAATTAATTACCATGGGTGACATGCTTTCAATATCCTCAAAGCGGTATCCGAATTTTGGAAGATTGGTTTTTAATACTTGGATATCTTTTGCTTCTAACACGTCACTTAACTTATTTTTCGCCATCATGGAAGATTGCATTACCATCATCGTTTCGGGATCGGAAAAGTTTACTTCCATCATAAATTGCTCGGTGGAGTTGAGCGCATTTTTGACCTTATCTTTTATTTTAAAATCTTTAGAGCACAGCATGTGGTACGTTCCAAAAACATAGGAAGGATCTTTCAATCCGTTCCCGCTCACTTTCCAAAGAAGCGAGTTTTGATTTTGTGAAAATCCTAGAACTGCCGTAACCAAAAGAAGTATACAAATCAATTTACTTACTGCGGAAAATACTGTATTCATGTTTTTTTACTTTCTATGTTAGTAGATATCTCGAAGATTTGTTACAATTTGCAAAAGCATAAAATCTCTTTAAAAAATTTTATCATTGATAATCAATCAGTTAAATTAATAACAAAAATTATTTTACTACTTTGTATTGCATAATACCAAATTTAATATATATCTTTGTGATATAAAGTTAGAGGTATAACTTTTATCGCGATTTATCAATAACCAAAAAAGTTCTTTAATATCAATGAATACAGAGAATACGAAAGCGCAAATGCGAAAAGGAATTCTAGAGTTCTGTATCCTTAGTTTAATTCACGAAAGAGAAATGTACGTTTCCGATTTGATGGATGAACTTAAGAAAGGAAAACTAGATGTGGTAGAAGGAACACTTTATCCGCTTCTTACCCGATTAAAAAATGGTGAATTTCTCACCTATCGCTGGGAAGAAAGTACAAGTGGCCCGCCGAGAAAGTACTACCAGATCACAGAAAAAGGTAGAATGTTTCTTGCAGAATTGCAAAATACATGGCAAGATTTAACAGAATCCGTAAACCAAATAACTAAAAATAATAACCGACAGACTCCGTAAAAAGACTGTTATTACAAAAAATTAACGATGAATAAAACACTCTCAATAGGATTAGCCGGTTTCTCATTTGTTATTGAGGAGCACGCTTACATAAAACTTAGCGACTATCTTGCTGCGCTACGCAGTTCGCTGGATACAAATGAGGCAGACGAAGTGATGCACGACATCGAAATCAGAATTGTAGAAATCTTCAGAGATTCTTTAGGAAAGCGTGAAGTGATCAACGATGACGATGTTGAAAAAGTAATTGCCCAGATTGGTAGCCCAGAAGCGATCGAAGAGCAGGAAGAAGCATATTTTTCTGAGTCAACCAACCACAATTATAAAAAGCAACAGAAAACCATGTTTTCAACGGCGGGAAAACACCTGTTTCGCGACATCGAAAATGGTAAATTAGGTGGCGTTTGCGCAGGATTAGCACACTACACCGGAATGGAAATTACGTGGATGCGAATTATTTGGGTACTTCTTTTCTTCGCTTTGATTCCACTTCCAGGAACTCCATTTTTATTGATTCTTCTTTACGTAATATTTTGGGCGGTTTTGCCAAGTGCACAATCAACGTCCGATATACTTAAAATGAAGGGAAAACCTGTAAATTTTGATACAATAAAGGAAGAGTCCAATAAAATTGTTCAGTTTGCCAATGAATCCACGCAAAAAGTGGGCGAAATGTATCAGGACAGTAAACCAATGATTAATTCGGCAGGAACAGGAGCTTGGAATGTTATTCGATATATATTAGGAATTTTCTTTGCTTTCATGTCTTTCATGTTTCTGGTAGGCGCTTTTTTTGGAGTAGGTATTTCGGCAAAAGCAGATTTCCCTCCGTTCAATGAAATGAACTTCTATTTTGACGAAAACAACTTGTCGTACATCCTAAGCACCATGATTGTTTTGGGAAGTTTAATTCCAGCCTTGCTATTTGGATTGCTTGCGACAAAATTAATATCGCCGAAAACAAGACTTAGAAATATCGGTTGGGTAATTGGCGGATTGTTCCTCTTACTAATTGCACTTTCCACTTATTTTGGCTTAAGTATGGCAAAACGTGAAATGTTTTTAAAAGGGTATAAAGAAGATACGGAAGAGGTAGCGATCAATACAAATTCGGATACCCTATATGTGGATATGAAACAGGTAACAATTCCGCAAAACTTTACGGGCTACGATGACGACATTTACTCAGACAAAAAGATGGTCTATGAGAAAGAAAATTGGCCTCATGTTGAAGTTACGCGAAGAGCAGATGTTAAGACACCATACTTAATCATTAAGAAAGAAGCGAAAGGATACAATTTGCCTATCAATGTTTCAGTGCCTGTGGAAATTCGTGATAATAAACTGTATCTTCCAAATTTTGTAAAGTATCCGTACGAACACCGTTTCAGAAACTATAGAATTGAGTATGAATTGGTACTACCAAATACCACGATGGTCATTCCAGGGAAAAATACCGATATTGATTTCGATGGCGACCTTGATAATGATGGTTTTAACGATTCTGACGACGAAAACTCAAATTATAACAACCAGAGCGGAATTCGTTTCGAGAAAAACAAAATCACAATCAACGGGTCCACACTCGAATATTCTAACGAAGACAAGGACAGTATTATTGTAAATGGGAAAAAAGTTCCTGCTCAAAACGTTAAGCAATATTTCAAAGACTCGGTAAAGATTGATCCATCCGATGTTGACAATATTAGCATTCAGATCAATAAAGATAAAAAAGAAATATCCATAAAAACGGATAAAAACTAGAGAGTGATAAGCTGAAAAGTGGCTAGTTAATGAGGACAACTAACCACTTTTTCACTTATTTAAAGACAGTCATTGAAGGTTTGCTAACCGATCAAGAATTTCTTTAGAATGTGTGCAAAAAATAAACAAATTTCGCACAATAGTATAAAGATAATCAGTACATTTGTAAATAATAACCACCAACACAAAAAAAAATATCATGGTACAAGTCGTTTTTGAAATCGTTATTCAACTAATCGATTTCGTTTGCAGCCTCTTTTAAGTTTTCAGAACTATAATATTTCAATATATTTGTAAAGTATAACCGTGTTGGTTATACTTTTTTGCATTATATAACCTTTCGTATGAAAAAAATTCTTGGCAAATTACTTTTAAAATTAGTGGGATGGAAAGTGGTGCTTCACGGAGACGCCAGCAATCTCGACCGCTGTATTTTAGTGGTAACCCCTCACACCCATAACAGCGAATATATCCTTGGAAATTTAGCCTATTGGTCTTTAGGTAAAAAACTAAAGATTATCATCAAAGATGCACACACCAAAGCTTGGTACGGTGGTATCGTAAAAGGTCTGGGCGGAATTGGCATCGATCGTAGCCAGAAAAATGATTTGGTAAATTTTGTTGCGAACGAATTTAAAAAAGACAACTTTAGTTTGGTGATTACGCCCGAGGGCACGCGAAGCTACGTTACTAAGTGGAAAAAAGGCTTCTACTATATGGCGTTAGAAGCGAAAGTTCCTATTTGTCTTGCCGTTGGTGATTTTAACACAAAAACAATGTATTTGGGGTATAAAATTCCGTACGAAAAAATTGTTTCCAGCAGCTATGAAGAAATCTTGAAAGAAATTTCCGACTATTTGATTAATCATAATATCCAACCTAAAATTCCCGCAAACTGGAATCCTCACATTCAATAATCAGTTATGGACGATACTAAAAAGAAAGAAACGCTTGAGTTTTTAAATAATTGGGCTCCCAAAACTTTGGGCGGAACTCTGGAAATGGTCTTTACCGACGTTACCGATGATACGCTTTCGGCTACTATGCCTGTTACCACAAAGGTGCATCAACCGTACGGAATTTTGCATGGAGGTGCCAGCGCTGCCTTAGCAGAAACTTTGGGTTCGTGCCTCTCCTATCTGCATGTGGATATTGACAAATTTTTTCCTGTAGGTACAAATTTAAATTGCAATCATTTGCGCGCCAAGAGAGACGGAATCGTTACAGGGACCGCATCATTCATTAGAAAAGGGCATTCCGTGCACGTTTCTCAAATCGAAATTCGTGATGAAAAAGGCAATCTTATTTGCCATACAACGATGACTAACAATATTGTTCCGCATTCAAAACTCCCTTAAAATATGATTATTTTCAGACTTCCTTTTGAAAATACACTCTATACCACCCAAGAAAATACTGATGGAAATTTCATCAGTTTTTTTTCGTTTGACAATTCTTATGAAATTAAAATTAATGGCGAAATTATACCGATTTCTGAAGCTAATTTAAACCGACTTTCTTTTCCACTTCCTTCAATCGAGGAATCAACTCCGAATGAAACTTTTGAAGATTATATTGAAAAAATACAATCAGCAATTGACTTTATTAAAGAAAATGAGTTGCCTAAATTGGTGATTGCGCGAAAAAAGCAAATTGTTTACAACTCCATAGACATACCACAATCATTTCAGAACCTCATAAAAACCTATCCTTCAGCATTTGTATACGCATTTGTCAAAAATGGTGAATGCTGGATGGGCGCCTTCTCCGAATTATT
>JAYRQH010000404.1:0-3496 GCA_041910715.1 Bergeyella sp. | reverse complement strand
TGATTCCACAGCTTATCGTGCCCGTTGTTGTTTTTGGAATTTCAAAATACTTTTTCGGCATTTATGGTGGTGTGTTAAGTTTGGCGGTATTAGGAATTATCGGGTTTTTACTGAGAGACCTTATTTTTGACCAGATCGTCCGTATTTACAAAACACAAAAATATTCTACAATAGAAGCCTATAAAAAAACGGCGTAACACAAATTTTAAATTACTTACAAATGATACACATAGAAAATATATCAAAAGTTTACGGTAGTAAGAAAGTGCTTAGCATCGAACATTTAGACATACCAAAGGGAGAGACTTTCGGTTTAGTAGGAAATAACGGCGCAGGAAAAACGACTTTATTTAGCGTCCTTTTAGATCTGATTCAACCTTCGAGCGGTTTTGTTGCCATCAATCAGATGAGGGTAAACGAATCCGAAGCCTGGAAATCCCAAGTTTCCGCTTTTATTGATGAGAGTTTTCTTATCGGCTACCTGACTCCAGAGGAATATTTTTATTTTCTGGGCGAACTGCGTGGTCAAAATAAAGCTTCAGTGGATGAATTTTTAAAACAGTTTTCCGATTTTTTTAATGGAGAAATACTTAATGCAAAGAAATACATACGAGATCTTTCTAAAGGAAATCAGAAAAAAGTGGGTATTGTTGGAGCTCTAATTGGTACGCCAGATATTATTATTTTGGATGAACCATTTGCCAATTTAGATCCATCAACTCAAATTAAATTAAAAAATCTTATCAAAGTTTGGTCACAAGATTCTAACGTAACCTTCTTGATTTCAAGTCATGATTTAGCGCACACAACAGAAGTCTGCAATCGAATTGTTGTATTAAATAAAGGTGAATTGGTTCGGGATATCCAAACAAATCCAGAAACACTGCGGGACTTGGAGCAGTATTTTGCAGATCAAATAACAACTAATGAATTGGTATAAAAAAATCGGCTTTCCTTGGAAAGCCGATTCTATTTTTAATTTAAATCCTATTTCAAACTTCCCACCATATCCTCTGGTCTTACCCATTTGTCAAAATCTTCAGCAGAAACCAACCCAAGATTAATGGCTTCTTCTTTCAAAGTCGTTCCGTTTTTGTGTGCTGTTTTGGCAATTTTTGCAGCATTTTCGTAGCCAATATGCGTGTTTAAAGCAGTTACTAGCATCAAAGATTTATCTACAAGTTCTTTAATTCTTGGCAAGTTCGGCTCGATGCCCACCGCACAATGATCATTAAACGAAATACAGGCATCTGCAATCAATTGCGCTGACTGTAAGAAGTTGTACGCCATTACGGGTTTAAAAACATTCAATTCGTAATTTCCTTGCGTTCCAGCAAAAGAAATAGTAGTGTCATTCCCTAACACTTGTGCACAAACCATCGTTATGGCTTCGTTCTGAGTCGGATTTACTTTCCCAGGCATGATGGAAGAGCCAGGCTCATTTTCAGGAATATGAATTTCGCCAATTCCAGATCGTGGTCCAGAAGCCAACATTCGAATATCTTGAGCAATTTTAAACAGCGAAACCGCCAACTGTTTCAAAGCACCGTGAGATTCCACGATGGCGTCGTGTGCTGCCAAAGCCTCAAATTTATTTTCTGCGGTGATAAACGGAAGTCCAGTCAGTTTTGCAATATGTTCAGCAACTTTTACATCGTAACCTTTAGGTGTATTTAAGCCAGTTCCTACTGCCGTTCCACCCAAAGCCAATTCGGCAAGGTGAGGAAGCGTATTTTTCAAAGCACGCAAACCAAATTCCAGTTGAGCAGCATAACCCGAGAATTCTTGTCCCAAAGTTAAAGGCGTGGCGTCCATTAAATGCGTTCTTCCGATCTTCACAATGTCTTTGAAATCTTCGGATTTTTCCTTCAACGTAATTTTTAGTTTCTCAATTGCTGGGATGGTAATTTCTACCACTTTTTTG
Source organism: Bergeyella sp. (assembly GCA_041910715.1). GTDB lineage: Bacteria > Bacteroidota > Bacteroidia > Flavobacteriales > Weeksellaceae > JAFAFC01. Next base: position 1,572 of record JAYRQH010000404.1, on the reverse strand, counting down.
TAGGCTGCAATGTGCATTGCGGTTGGATAGGTGTCGTTGGATGACTGCGATTTGTTGACGTCATCGTTGGGATGAATTTCAGAAGCTTCACCTAATTTTCCACCATTCAAAACATGGGCTCGGTTGGAAATCACTTCGTTGATATTCATATTCGACTGCGTTCCCGAGCCTGTTTGCCAAATGACCAAAGGAAATTGATCATTGAGTTTTCCTTCCAAAATCTCATCAGCAACCTTACTTATCATGTCGCTTTTTTCTTGTGGAAGAACGCCCAATTCCGCATTGGTAATGGCTGCAGCTTTCTTCAGATAAGCAAATGCTTCGATTATTTCGTGTGGCATCGAACCTTCGGGGCCAATTTTGAAGTTATTACGAGATCTTTCGGTCTGGGCGCCCCAGTATTTATCTGCGGGGACTTTCACTTCGCCCATTGTGTCGTGTTCCATTCTGTAATCCATATTTTGTTATTTAAATTTTTTGGGATCGGGATGTAAAAATTGATAATCCAATTCGTTTTCTAAGGTGGAGGAAACAATTTTCCTGCCTTTGTTTTGATCGGTTATGTGATTTTTTTCTTTTCCATATTTTTGAAAATCAATAACCTCTTGCTTGGTCGGATGTTGTGGCGCTACTACGTTATACGTTTTGGAAATCATTTTTCTGGAAATCATTTTTTCGATGATTAAACAAATATCTTCATAATGAACGTGATTGACGATTTGTTCTGGATTTGAGATTTTATAGCTGCTAAAAACGCGTGATCCGCCCATCAATCCCGCTAATCGAAGGATATTGATTTGCGGAAATTCGTTTTTCATTAAATGTTCAATGCCTAAAATATTTTGATTTAAATATTCTTCCAAAACATTGGTTTCATTCATTTCTTCATCGATTTGAGGATAAATTCCAATGGAGCTCATCAAGAAAATTGGCTTATCGAAATTTTTAATGAACTGAATCACGTTTTTAAACCGATTGCTAAGCGTATCAAATTCAGCATTTTTGGGAAACGGAATCGTGATAATTATTGCGCCCAAATCTTGTAAAATCTTCCAAGGTTTCACATCACTTTCTATTTCAACATCAGAAAATGCATGGACTTCAGATTCAAAACCTAGTTTTTCAAGCTGCGAACATTTTTCTTCCGACGTGGTTGTCTCATAGATTTTGTACTGTCTGGACAGGTGTTGCGCCAAGTGAAGACCAAGCCATCCACAGCCAATAATTCCGATTTTTTTCATCCTTTTCATTCAATGATTAAAGGTAGCAAGAATAAACAGCAAAGCCAATTTATAATCATTATAAATATCAATTATGCTGACTGATTTTACTCATTTTGTTTAATTTGAGGCTCGGGCAATGCGTATTTTTACGCTTCAAAATTTTTTCACACATGGAATTTTCTTATCAGGAGCCATTTCCTATTTTAAAAGACGATACACAATACAAAAAACTGACTTCAGAATACGTAAAAGTTGATCAATTAGGCGATCGCGAAATTTTAACGGTAGACCCAAAAGGCTTGGAGCTGTTGGCTGAAAATGCCTTGAAAGATGTTTCTTTCATGCTTCG
>JAYRQH010000403.1:0-3182 GCA_041910715.1 Bergeyella sp. | reverse complement strand
GACGCTACCGCTAAGGCTCCAGCAGCGCCATACAAGGCAGCAATGCGTTTTTCGAAGACATCGGTTGTTGGATTCATAATACGGGTGTAGATATTTCCAAATTCCCGAAGACCGAAGAGATTTGCCCCATGCTCGGCACTATTGAAGGTATATGAGCTGGTTTGATACAACGGTACCGCTCTAGAATTCGTTTCCTGATCCACTTGGTGACCAGCATGCAATTGCAATGTTTCAAAATGTAATGTACTCATTTTTAATAATTTTAATATCGAAACACCTGCCTTAAATGAAGCGAAAGAGCACAAAAAAACTCTTCCGACAAGCCGAAAGAGTGAGTATCTTGAAAATAGAGTTCTACTGTATTCGTCTTATCTGTTCCTTTGCTATTAGGTTGAAAGTAGCACCTTATTTTTCAACAGGTTGCTAAGGTTTCATCGGGTCAATTCCCTCCGCCTTTCTTGATAAGTGATGTTTTCAATGATCGTTAAACAGGGCAAAGATATACTATTTTTTTAATCTACCAAATAAGTAGACTATTAAATTTTTGTGCATTCAGCAAAATAAATTAAATTTAGAATTCTAAAATTGTCTTCATGAAAAGACTTCTTACCCCTTTTTTCATTCTTTTGGTTGTTAATTTTATGCAGAGCCAGATTCGGTATGCACTCATTCCAGACCCTGTTTCGGCACAGTTCAGCAACACCTCTTTTAGCATCGATGAAAACCTTGAGATTGTTGAGCGAGGCAATGATAAGCTTGAAAAAGAAATTGATGTCTATAATACGTATTTGGCCAAATATGCTTTTAAGTTCACCACTAAAAACTCTAAAACTAAAATACTCGTTGAAAAAATTACGTCTAAAAACAAAGACGAATACGAGTTGGATACTAACCTAACGTCGCAGTCGATACATATTCGGTACTCTACACCTGCATCAAAATTCTACGCGATTCAAACGCTGATTCAAATTATAAAACAAACAGAAAACAAGCAATTGTCGGGATTTCAGATAAAAGATCATCCTAAATTTGATTATCGTGGTATGCATCTTGACGTAGCACGACACTTTTTTACTGTAGAGGAAGTAAAAAACTACCTTGATTATCTGGCTATGTATAAGTACAACAAGTTTCACTGGCATTTAACAGACGATCAAGGTTGGCGAATTGAAATAAAAAAATATCCCAAGTTAACGACGGTAGGAGGATTTCGATCGGGTTCACAAATGGGTCATTATGCCGATATGAAATTTGACAGCATTCCGTACGGTGGATTTTATACACAAGATCAAATTCGAGAAGTTGTCGCATACGCAAAAAAACTGCACATTGACGTAATCCCAGAAATCGAAATGCCCGGACACGCTCAAGCGGCATTGGCTGCATATCCAGAACTTGCTTGTACAAAAGGGCCTTTTGAGGTTTGGAAGCAATGGGGAGTTTCCGAAAATATATTTTGTCCCACAGAACAAACATTCACATTTCTTGAGCAGGTTTTGACTGAAGTTGTTGGACTTTTTCCTTATGAATACATCCATATAGGCGGTGACGAAGCTCCTAAAACAGTGTGGAAAGAAAGTCAATTCGTACAAAATTTAATGAAAGAAAAAGGCTTTAAAAACGAAATGGAGGTTCAAAGTTATTTCATTAAACGTATTGAAAAGTTTTTAAACTCCAAAGGAAAACAGATTATTGGTTGGGATGAAATTTTGGAAGGAGGCTTAGCTCCTAACGCAACGGTGATGAGTTGGACGGGAATAGAAGGAGGAATACACGCTGCAAAATCCCATCATAAGGCAATTATGACACCTACCTCCACAAATTATTTCGATTACTATCAAGGAAACCCCGAGACGGAGCCTATCTCAATTGGTGGTGACCTAAGACTTAAAAAAGTATATCAATACCAGCCCATACCGAAAGATTTAGATGAAAACGAAGCTAAATACATATGGGGAACGCAAGGCAACTTATGGACCGAATATATTTTGAATTTTCCGCACGTTCAACATATGATTTTTCCTAGAATGCTCGCCTTGTCTGAAGTAGCTTGGGGCACATCAAAACCCGATTTATATAAAGATTTCGAAAACCGAGTTTTAATCCATTTTAAAAATTTGGACAAACAAGGCATCCGTTATTCAAAAGCAATCTTTGAGGTTTCTGATCATGTCTCAAAAAATTCCGATGGTAGTTTAAATTACGAACTTTCCGCGGCCAATGATCCACAAAATATTCATTACACGTTGGATGGAACAGATCCAACGACGAATTCTCCATCCTATCAGAAATCGCTGCGCATCGATAAATCAACGCTAGTAAAGTCCGCTTATTTTGAAGATGGTAGTAGAAAAAGTCCAATAACAACCAGAGAATTCCACTTTTCAAAATCAACAGGAAAACCAATTACATTAGAATTCGAACCCCACGCTGCATACAATACAGGAGGAGCGTTCAGCTTGGTAGACGGCATATTTGGAGATTTCAAAAATCATGGAAAGTCGTGGCTGGGTTTTTCAGGTACTGATCTTAATGCAACTATAGATCTTGAGACGAATCAAGAATTTAATACAATTATTTTAAATACTTTAGAGCGTCAAGGAAGCTGGATTTATTTTCCGAACCGCGTGGAAATACAAACCTTATCGGATACCAAAAATTTTAAAACGATAAAAATCGTTGAAGCAGACGAAATACAAAAATCAAAGGGAAAACTAAAAATCAATCTACCAAAAACGCAAGCTCGATTTGTGAAAATTAAAGTTTCCAACTTCGGAACAATTCCTAAAGGAATGCCTGGAGCAGAAAATAAAGCGTGGCTCTTTGTAGATGAAATAGCAATTGAAAACAATGAAAATCAATAGAAGAAAATTTATAAAAACAGCTGGACTATTATCCGCTGTATTAGGTGTACAGCCCCTTGAAGCAGCCAACCTCGTACCGAAAAAGTCGAAACCTATACGTAAGCCTATTGTTCTATCTACATGGGATTTTGGATTGGTTGCAAACAAGGAAGCTTGGAAGGTATTGAAGGAAGGCGGACGCGCTTTAGACGCTGTGGAGAAAGGCGTAATCTTGGTAGAAAATGATCCGCGTGAAAGGAGTGTTGGTTACGGTGGCCGACCCGACCGCGACGGAAAGGTTACATTAGACGCTTGTATCATGGATGAAAAAGCAAATAT
>JAYRQH010000402.1:0-1966 GCA_041910715.1 Bergeyella sp. | reverse complement strand
TGTAATATTGATGCTTGCATAATTCTGAAGGAAAGTCATATCATACGCCGGATTTTCACTGTATAGAGAGAAAATCAAAACGTTGGAGCTTTGTCTTTTGGTGGTTGTAACTCCGGCTCTCGTTACTTCTGCAGGTAGCAAAGGTGTGGCTCTGGAAACCCTGTTCTGTACATTGACAGCAGCAATATCCGGGTCAACACCTTGCTTGAAATAAATTGTTACCGAACCCGAACCATCATTGGTTGCAGTAGAAGTCATATAAGTCATCCCTTCTACCCCGTTGATTTGTTCTTCCAAGGGGACAATTACACTTTTAAGAATTACATCGGCATTGGCACCTTGGTAACTTGCACTTACAACTACCGTGGGCGGTGCAATATCCGGATATTGTGAAATCGGTAAAGTCACGATTCCCAAAACACCGAGAATCACGATGATAATGGAAATTACGGTAGACAATACCGGACGTTCTATAAATTTTTTTATGAATATCCGTAATTACACATAATTTCATATATTTACTTATAATTTAATTAGTTAGATGAATATATTTAGTTTTACAACGCATTTTGGGACAGAGGAAGATTGCAGAATTCATTTTAAGGAGCAGAGAGATAAAATCGGAGTGGTTTGCAAGTGCGGTCACAAGGAGCATTTCTGGATTAAAAGCATCTGGAGCTACGAATGCAAAAAGTGTCGTAAAAGAATTTCCTTGAAAAGTGGAACGATTATGCAAAATTCTAATCTTTCATTCTTAATTTGGTACAAAACCATGTTTCTAATGAGCGTTACCAAGAAAGGGTTTTCATCGAAAGAGATTCAGAAACAATTGGGATTGAAGCGATATGAGCCAGTTTGGGCAATGGTTCATAAGTTGCGAAAAGCAATGGGAGCACGTGACGAAAAATACACTTTGGAAGGTATGATTGAGTTTGATGAAGGCTATTTCACAGTAGAATCCAGCGAGATAGAACAAGAAAAAGGCGTTCGTGGCAGAGGCGCTGCAGGCAAGCAAAATGTAGCGGTGATGGCTGAATCTGTTCCTTTGGAAAATTTTGAAACAGGCGAAAAATCAAAATCCTGCAGATATTTTAAGGCGAAAGTTTTGGAAACGCATCTTTCTCTGGAAATTAATGAAACCATAAAAGAATCGATTGATAATCAAAGCATTGTTTTCACGGATAAAAGCACATCATACGTTGATATTTCAGATTTTGTTGAACTTCATATCACCGAAAAATCTGATAAAGAAACTACCAACGAAACCTTAAAATGGGTTCACATCACCATCAGCAATGCTAAAAGAAATCTATTGGGAAATTATCATAAAATCAAAAGAAAATATCTTCAATTGTATCTCAACGAATTTATTTACAAACTAAATCGAAGATATTTCGGAGACAAACTATTCGAAAGGCTCATTATTGCTAATATTACAGCAGTATGATTAAAAACGGATATACATAAATTTTTTAAACATATTTTCTAGACTAAAAGAAAAAAGATGAAAGATAAAAGACTCTCAAAATGGAAAGTTTCAAATTCTCACTTTTGACATTAATATAATAATTTGGGAGACTATTTTCTATCGATTACGTTTTGCAGAGTCGTTTCTTTTGGAACCACCTGCGTATCATCTTTCAGAAGTCCGATGCCTTCTACAATCACTTTATCGCCAGCTTTCAATCCTGATGTCACAGCATACGTCAATCCATCCGGAAGACTTTCTACTTTGATTTCTGTAGATTTTACTTTGTTATCAGCGCCAATTAGGTAAACCAAAACCTTCCCTTGCATCTCATAAGTTGCTGATTGAGGTATAATGATAACATTTTCTAAGTTGTTAGGAAACTGTATTGTTGCGCTGTAGCCGCTTCTGAGTAATCCGTTTGGATTAGGGAAAGTCGCACGCATTGAGAAGGATCCCGTGCTAGGATCTACCAAACCACTGATTGATTCTATTTTT
>JAYRQH010000401.1:0-3475 GCA_041910715.1 Bergeyella sp. | reverse complement strand
TTACCATCGGCTACATAAAACTGAAACAGAGCATGGCAAGGCGCCAAGGCCATATTCGGAATTTCAGCAGCATTCCAAGCAGAAACAATTAGTCTTCGTGAATCTGGATTTTTTTTAATTTGATCAATCACTTCTGAAAATTGATCAACCACTTTGTCATCAGCGCCTTTCCAACTACGCCATTGAGCTCCGTATACTGGTCCCAAATCTCCATTTTCATCCGCCCACTCGTCCCAAATAGATACACCATTCTCTTTTAAATACTGAATATTCGTGTCACCTTTTAGAAACCAGAGCAACTCGTAAATGATCGATTTTAAATGAACCTTCTTTGTTGTAACAAGCGGAAAACCTTTAGACAGATCGTAGCGAAGCTGGTAGCCAAAGACACTGCGCGTGCCGGTTCCTGTACGATCGGTTTTATCGGTTCCATTGTCCAAAATATGCTGTAGAAGTTCGTGGTAGTTTTGCATTAGAAAAATAAAATCGTGAATTCAAATTTATAAAAAAGCGCGAGGGTAACCAACTGAAATTTAAAAATTAAAAGATCTCCTTTTTAAAAAATATCAATGATCTGAAAATCCATGTTATTAAAAACCGTTGCATCGCCTTGTTTCTTTCCAGCTAAGGCCTTTGCCAACGGCGCATCCATCGATATACACATAATCATATTATCATTTACTTGTACTTTTCCTAACGAAATACCGAAGAAGAACATTCCTTTATTGGTAAGTACTAAGGCTGATGACTCCAGAGATACCGAAGGTTTATCCGATAATTTTTCAGCAGTTTGTTGAAGCTCCAAAGCTTGATTGAGTTGCCCTTGAAGCCGATTAATCTCCTGCTGCAGCATTTCGCGTCCCGTTTCGTATTTGTCTCCCATCGATGATTTGGTGTCGTTATTTGAGTTGCGCGTTTCGTGAATAAGCTTATTCATACTTTCAACTTTTTGTTTTGCAAGTTCCTGAATGGTTTTTATGATGCTTCCCTTTTCCATAGAATAACAAAGAACGGAAAAAATCCGTTCTCTATCTTGTTTTATAGCCTATTTATTTAACGAAGACTGCGTAGTCAGAAACTTTAAATTCAAATTTTTTATCGGCATCAAAGTTTCGTTTTGCTTGTGTAAACTCTTCCTTGAAAATTCCCGAAGCCTGCGCATCGTCCAAAGAAAATGTCACTGGCTCTTTAGACATATTGAGCACGACGATAACCTCCGAATTTCCATTTTTCCTTTTGTATGCGAAAATTTTATCGTTGGCAGTTGTATTCAGAATATGAGTTGAAACTTGCGCATCACCGCCTCTTAAAGCCGGCACAGTGGATTTTAAATGAAGTAGCGTTTTATAAAATTCAGCCATTTCAAATGATCCGTTCCATGCGATAACATCTTTTTCGAAAAACTCCAAACGTTTTTTGTTTGGCAATTCCTGTCCAGAATAAAGCAAGGGAACACCGTTCCATGTCGCTGAAAATACTGCTAGTGGCTTAGCAATGACTCCGTATTTCTCGTACTCGGTACCGTTCCACGTGTTTTCGTCGTGATTTGAAGTAAACCAAGCGCGTTGTGTTTTGTCTCCCAACGCGGAGTATCGATGCAAGAGCGCTTTTAGATCAGCCAACGAAATCTTATTGTCGTAATAGTCCTTTGTTTTATGCATCCAAGTCCACGAATAGCTGGCGTCGAAAACTCTTCCGTATTCCGGTGTATCCATTTCATCATATTCACCAAGCCAGAAAAGGGGCTTAATCTTTTCCACTTCCGGTTTGGCTTCTTCCCAGAAATCGACTTCTACCCAGCTGGCAAGATCGCATCGGAAACCGTCTATATTAGCTTCACGCACCCAGAATTTCATCGCTTCTATCATCGCTTTGCGGGTCGCAGGCTTTGAGTAATCCAATTCGATAATATCATCCATCCCAGAAGCGATTTGAAAATCGTTGGTTTTGGGATCTATCAGATAATATTCGGGATGTGTCTTTGTCCAAACGTGATCCCAACCGGTATGGTTGGCAACCCAGTCGATAATCACTTTGAAACCTTGTCTGTGTGCTTCCTTTACTAAACGTTTGAAATCGTCCATAGTCCCAAATTCGGGGTTGATTGACGTATAGTCTGCGGCTGCATATTGGCTTCCCAACGTTCCTTTTTTATTTTTTTGCGCGATTGGGGTGATGGGCATAAACCAAAGTGTTTTAACACCCATTTTTTTGAGACGTGGAAGTTCTTTTGCAAATTCGTTAAAAGTTCCCTCCTGCGTATATTGTCTTAGATTAACTTCGTAAATATTGGTCGTATGTTTCCACTGAGCTGGGGATTCCATTGTATTCTTAGATTTTTGAGTGGCACAGGACAAAAGTCCCATACCAATGATTGCCATTACAACTAATTTTTTCATATTCTAATTTTGGGGATTGTGCTTCAAAAATACTAAAAAAGCCTGAGTAAATCTCAGGCATTTCGTATATTTTCAGGAAGAATATTTCTAATTAATCTTCATCACGATCATCAACAAAGTTGTCATCGTCATAGCCTACTTCTTCGTCATCATCGAAAGAATCATCATCTTCATCATCAAAACTTGCAGTATCAAAATCGTCATCAAAGTTGAAATCATCATCCATAAGAGGCATTACTGATTTTTTTCCTTTACCTGAGGCAGCACCGCCATTTTTTCCTGGTGCTTTCAGAGGTGCATTTCCAAATCGGAACGCTGTAATCGGATAATTTACGGATGGAGTTTCTTCGGTGGTATCTACCAATTCGCAAAAGAATTCCCAAAGATCTAGCAAACCGTACTGAAATTGGGCTTTATCTCCGGTTGTTTGGAAGGCTTCGTCAATATAGATATCCGACATAATTTCGCCATCGCCTTCGTCGCTCATATCTTCTAATGGAACCGATTTTATAATCGTCCCGTCCTCTTCCAACATATTAAATGCTGACAACTCATCTCCTTGTAGGCTAAAGGCACTTTTAATTCCTAAGTGAAGATTCCATAGGGTTTGTTTCCCTTTAATCTCGATGTCTCTGAAAACATCTTCTTTAGCATCTAAAATTACGCGAATTTTATAAACCATTTTTTCTCTCTTTTCTTTATTCAATTGAATTGCTGCAAAGATAGGATAATTGAAAAACGACAAAAAAATAAATGAATATTTTTTTACAAAAAAGATTTTTTTAAATTCCCAGCTTTGGTATCTCGTGTGCTTTTTGCAACAGGAAGTTGAATTTGGTACCTTCCAAATATTCACTGGCTACAGTAATGGTTTCGCCGTGACCTTCCAGAATGTGTTTTACAATCGCCAATCCCAGTCCAGAACCGCCATCCTTTCGGTTTCTACTTGTTTCCACACGGTAAAAACGCTCGAAAATTCGTGGTAGTGCATCGGCTTTTATTCCCATACCGTTATCAGCAACTTCCACCATCACCTTATTTTTTAGATAGGCGGTAGTAATTTTTATGGTGGCCTC
>JAYRQH010000400.1:0-1781 GCA_041910715.1 Bergeyella sp. | reverse complement strand
TCCACTTTCTACAAGAACGCTCTTGTTTTCAACATCGGTCCAAGGCATTTTCTGAAGATTGAACATCGTTAATAATTTCTCTGAACTGAATGGCATAAATGGCTCAGAAAGCTGGGCTAATGCAACCGCAATTTGGGCACCAACAAACAGCGACTGAGCTGTTTTTTCAGGATCTTCCTTGATGGTTTTCCAAGGTTCATGGGTTTGAAGATATTGGTTTCCAAATCGAGCCAAATTCATTAAAGAAGTAAGTGCATTTCGGAACTCGAATTTGTCTAAAAACTCATGAATTTCCGTTGCGGTCTTTGTAATTTCTTTCAATTCCGTGGCGTTGGCATCACCATTTGGAATAACTCCATCGTAGTATTTATGAATTAAAACGGCAACTCGGTTAATAAAATTACCAAAAATACCCACCAACTCGGAGTTGTTTTTGGTTTGGAAATCTTTCCACGTGAAGTTGTTGTCTTTGGTTTCTGGAGCCGAAGAAAGCAATGCGTATCGCAAAACGTCCTGTTGGCCTGGGAAATCGTTCACGTATTCGTGTGCCCACACTGCCCAATTTCGCGATGTTGAGATTTTATCATTTTCCAAGTTTAAAAACTCAAAGGCTGGAACATTGGTAGGCATGTTGTAACCACCGTGCGCTTTCATCATGGCAGGGAAAATAATGCAATGAAATACAATATTATCTTTACCGATAAAGTGTATTAACTGAGATTCCGGATTTTGCCAATAGTCTTTCCAGTTTTTTCCATTTTTTTCCGCCCATTCTTGGGTAAACGAAATATAACCGATTGGTGCATCGAACCATACGTAAAGTACCTTTCCATCCGCATCAGGAAGAGGTACGGGAACTCCCCAGTTTAAATCTCGGGTCATAGCGCGTGGTTTTAGTCCTTCGCTTAACCATGATTTTACTTGTCCGTATACATTCGGTTTCCAGTCGTTTTTATGTCCTCCAATAATCCACTCATTAAGGAAGTTTTCATATTCATTTAACGGTAAATACCAGTTTTTTGTCGGTTTTAGCACAGGAACGTTCCCGCTTAACATCGATTTCGGATTAATTAGTTCCGATGGCGAGAGTGTTGATCCGCACTTTTCACACTGATCTCCGTATGCATTGTCGTTGCCACAGTTGGGGCACGTACCTACGATATAGCGATCGGCAAGAAATTCATTGGCCTGCTCATCAAAATACTGCTCAGATACTTCTTCTACAAATTTTTTGTCATCGTAGAGTTTTTTAAAGAAATCTTGACTTACCTCGTAATGTTTTTTAGACGTAGTTCTGGAATATTCGTCAAATGAAATGCCCAAATCGTTAAACGATTTTTTAATGATTTCGTGGTATTTATCAACAATATCTTGAGGCATAACGCCTTCTTTTTTTGCGCGTATGGTAATGGGAATCCCATGCTCATCCGACCCACAAATAAACGCAACATCTTGACCTAATCTTCGTTGAAATCGTGCGTAAACATCAGCAGGAATATACACCCCAGCGAGATGACCGATATGTACAGGTCCGTTAGCGTAGGGCAATGCTGCCGTAATCATTTTTTTATTCGACATGATACTCTTTCCAATTTTGCGCAAATATACGATATCGGCGAAAAGTAGAGGGAACATATCTTGAGTAATTTAATTGAGAAAATACCGAATCAAGAAGTATAAAAGTTAAACGATTGTTTAAATTTTAGGATTTTTTTACAGTCTAACATGTACAAATCATAAAACATTAAATGCAATTTTTACTGTAATTAACAGTGTTTGTT
>JAYRQH010000399.1:0-8092 GCA_041910715.1 Bergeyella sp. | reverse complement strand
TTCGAGTTCCTTTGATAATAATAAACCGAAAAATTTAGTTGAAGGAAAAAAATCGGCTAGTATGGCGGTAGATGCATGCGCACGGTGTGCTGTACCGAATGCGTCGTTAACATACGCATCTCCGAGCTTACTTAATTTCTCAGCAAAATCGCGATCCCCTTTTTCTTCTTCATTATGGAAGCGGAGATTTTCCAATAATAAAATCTCTCCAGGTTTCAGAGCTGCGGCCTTTTGCTCGGCCTCTTCCCCAATCGCATCTGAAGAAAATTGCACAGCATGTCCTAAAACTTTCTCGATCTCTGGAAGGATTGGCTTTAAAGAGTATTTTTCGTTTATTTCACCCTTAGGACGTCCTAAGTGTGTCATTAAAATAACGGAGCCACCATCATTTAAAATTTTATCAATCGTTGGTTTTGCTGCGACAATACGAGTTGTATCGGTTACTTCAAGTGTGTCATTTTGAGGAACATTAAAATCAACTCGTACCAGAGCTTTTTTGTCTTTAAAGTTAAAATCATTGATGGTTTTCATAAATCTATTTCTTTGTTTGAATGCATCACAAATGTAGCATTTCTCAACCTGACTATGAAAAAAACGGGAAAAAAATTTCCCCAATGCCAATCAACAATTACTATTCATATTTATTTATTAAAAAAAATAATTGTTGAATGTTGTTGTTATGTGATGTTAGTTTTGGGGATAAAAAATCATTTTAATTTTACCACATAAAAAAATTAGTAATACACACATTTTTCCATAATACAAATAGGTGATAATTAATATCTTGTATTAGTTTTTAACAATTGTTAATAATTATGAAATAAGCTGTATATGATTAATCTTTTCGTTAATAGATCACTCATTTCGGTATGTAAAAAAGAAGACAAAATTTCGAGTAAAATAGCAATAATAAATCCATTACACTTTTTTTGGAAATACGAATACTCTAGTTTTCTAATTTTTTCCACAATCATTTAGGCAGAAATCAACACGTAGTTTTAAGAGAATGTTAATTTCCTAATTAGCACATCCTTACGTATTACAACAAAAAGTAAGTCCTCACGCAATCAGCTATTTACATAACTTGGTAAGATCAAGTTTATTTTATGGATTGTTAGTAAACATTAATTCGTTTTTTGAAGTACCTTTGTTGGGAATAAATCGATCCTAGTAAAATGAAAAAAATTGCAATAGCGGCAGATCATGCTGGTTACGAACTTAAGGAATATTTGAAAGCCCAATTAGGCGAAACGTATGAACTTACGGATTATGGAACCCATTCGTTGGATAGTGTTGATTATCCTGATTTTGTACATCCCGCAGCTACTTCTATTGAAGACGGTACGAATGTTTTTGGAATATTGGTATGTGGAAGTGGTCAAGGTGTTGCAATGACTGCAAATAAGCATCAGGAAATCCGTTGTGCCCTTTGCTGGATGCCTGAGTTGGGTGCCTTAGCACGACAACACAATAATGCCAATATGGTAGCTGTTCCTGCTCGTTTTATAGCAAAGGAACTGGCATTGGAGATTATCGAAAAATTTCTAACAACTGAATTTGAAGGAGGGAGACATCAAAACAGAGTGAACAAAATTGCGTGCGGACAATAGAATCTAAGCTTACCAATTCCGGTAAGCTTTTTTATTAAAAATTGCTTAATTTAGGTGTTTAGCATACTTATTGCTTCCTATGGTATGAGAGATTTCCTCTTGTATTTTTACTCTATTTTCTACGTATTCTTTTCTATTTATCAGTATATTTAATCCGTTTAAAATTTAACCCATTAAACAATTGGTGTTTTTTGTAGAATTACATCGGGATAAATTTCTTAAACTAAATTTTTAATTGAATGAAAAAAAATAAATATTTCAGTACAAAAAATGATCTTAAATTACGAGATATTGGCAAGAAAATTTTGCAATTTATGACGCAGAATTCTTCTAAAATCTATAATTATAAGCAACTATCTGACGGCATTGATTATAAGAATCCGCGGCAGCGTGAGCAAGTGATACAGGCATTGCATGTGTTGAAGTCCGAGGACAAAATTCAAGAAGTTGAAAAAGGAAAATATATTATTAACCTAAAAATTTCAGGAACCCTTACCGGTATTATTGACTTTAACCAAAGTGGGAATGCGTATGTTGCAGTTGAAGGGATGGAAGATGATGTGTTTGTTCATGCAAAAAACGTGAAAAACGCTATGCAAGGCGACCAAGTCCTAATCGTTACCTATCACTATAAAGGTAAGAAATTAGAAGGATCCGTTGTAGAAGTCTTAGATCGTAAACGCGAAGAGTTTGTAGGAACGTTTGAATTTATAAAACATAAAGATTTTGGTTTTGTAGTGGGTGATAAAAAAACCGTAAATACCGATTTTTTTATTCCAAAAGACAAAATTAATGGAGCGGAAAACGGAGATAAAGTTTTGATTAAAATGATTGATTGGGCTCCCGATTCCAAAAATCCGGAAGCTGAAATCATCAAGATTCTAGGAAAACCTGGTGAGCACGAAACCGAAATTCACTCTATTTTGGCCGAGTATGGACTTCCGTATGCCTTTCCTGATGAAGTTGAGCAGTATGCCGATCAATTAGATAGAACCATTGGTGGCGAGGAGGTAAAAAAACGTTGGGATATGCGTGATGTACTAACATTTACCATCGATCCAAAAGATGCCAAAGACTTTGATGACGCGCTTTCCATCCGTAAGCTGGAAAATGGAAACTGGGAAATTGGAGTGCATATCGCCGACGTATCGCATTATGTCACCCCCGGTACAGTATTGGATGATGAAGCATATGAACGGGCAACATCCATATACTTAGTAGATCGTGTGGTGCCTATGTTACCCGAAGTTTTAAGTAATGGCGTTTGTTCACTTCGTCCAAATGAAGACAAATATACCTTTTCAGCCGTTTTTGAACTTACCGACAGTGCAGAAGTGGTTAAAGAATGGTTTGGTAGAACGGTAACGCATTCTGATCGTCGTTTTAGCTACGAAGAGGCACAAGAACGCATTGAAACCAAGGAAGGCGATTTAGCAGAAGAGATTTTAGTTTTGGATCGTTTAGCCAAAATCATGCGTCAGGAGCGTATAAAAAATGGCGCAATCACCTTTGATCGAAGCGAGGTACGATTTAATCTGGATGAAAATAATGAACCAATAGGCGTATATTTTAAAATATCGAAAGATGCAAACCATCTTATTGAGGAATTTATGCTTCTTGCCAACCGAAAGGTTTCCGAGTTTGTTTCGCTCAATCAGCGACGAGAGCCTACCAACAAAACGTTTATTTACCGTATTCACGAAGATCCAGATCCAGCAAAATTACAGTCGCTGAAGGAGTTTGTCTCCACATTTGGCTATAACATGAATATTTCTAACACCAAAAAAGTGGCGGAAAGTATGAATAAACTTTTAGCAGATGTTAAAGGAAAAGGTGAAGAAAATATGATTGAGACCTTAGCGATGCGTTCCATGAGCAAGGCCATCTACTCTACCAATCCAATCGGTCACTACGGTCTTGGCTTCGATTATTATTCACATTTTACATCACCCATCCGCCGTTATCCCGATTTAATTGCCCACCGTTTACTTCAGCATTATTTGGATAAGGGAAAATCTGTGAGCAAGGACGAAGTTGAAGCGCAAGCAAAACACTGTTCGCAAATGGAGCGTTTAGCAGCGGATGCCGAACGTGATTCGATTAAATTTATGCAGGTTAAATTTATGGAAAAACATCTTGGCGAAGAGTTCCAAGGCGTTATTTCGGGTGTTGCCGAGTTTGGTTTTTGGGTTGAAATTCCAGAAAATGGTGCTGAAGGCTTAATTAAACTTCGAGATTTAATGGACGATAGCTATCAGTATGACGCTAAGAGCCACGCAGTTTATGGAACACGCACGGGCAAATCCTATCAACTGGGCGATGTGGTGAAAATTAAAGTAATGAAAGCCAACATTATCCAAAAACAATTGGATTTTAAAATTGTGGATTAAAGTTCCTCTCAAATACGTACAAAAGTTCTATCAGCGAAGTAATTAATTTATTTTTAAATAAGTAAATTTGCTTCTATGGTAGAACTTTTATTTTCTGCAATTGGTCTGGGAATCATGCTAAGCTTGGTTTTTATTGGGCCTATCTTTTTTCTACTCATTGAGACCAGTTTCTCAAAAGGAGCAAAAGATGCGTTAATCCTCGACCTCGGCGTGATATCAGCTGATATATTGTGCATCATTGCCGCCTATTATGCCAGCGCCGATTTGGTTTCGTTGATTGATAAACATCCTGGTTTTTACCGTATTACGGCGCTCATCATACTTATCTATGGTATTTTTATGATGGTGTCCAAAACCAAAATGCATATATCGCATGAAGATAAAATTGTTGGTAAAAATTACTTCAAGACCTTTTTTAACGGTTTTTTATTGAATCTACTTAACGTGGGCGTTATTTTGTTTTGGCTGGTCACGGTTATTTCGGTGCGAAATCAGTATCCTAAAAGCGAAGATTTCTTTCTTTATATCGGAATTGTTATTACCGTCTACCTGATTATTGATTTATTTAAAATCTTTTTGGCAAAACAATTCCATCGTAAGATGACACAAAATATCGCCAACAAAATCCGTAAAGGTGTTGGTATTATCCTTATTTTATTTAGTTTTTTTATTTTCCTTCAAAGTTTCAAACAATTTAATCAGTTTGATAAACAATTAGAAGAAGCGGAGCGAAAAGAGCAAAGACAAATCCAATAGAACTATGCGTACAGTGGTATATCCAAAGAATATTATAAAAGGCTCTAAAATTGCCGTTATTTCGCCTGCAGGTGCCGTTTCTACCGAACAATTAACCAAGCAAGTGGATAGTTTACTAAAACTTGGTTACGAGCCTGTTCTTGGTAAGCATGCATTAGGAAGTTTTAATTTTGGCTATTCGTATTCGGGATCGGAGCAGCAGCGAATTGACGATTTGAATTGGGCACTAAATGATTCTTCTATCGATGCAATTTGGGCAACTCGAGGTGGCTATGGCTGCCAGCATCTGCTTCGCCATATCAATCTCACCTCGTTTCGAAAAAATCCAAAATGGTATATCGGTTATTCGGACAACACGGTAATCCAAAGTTTTCTTTTGAAAAAAGGCTTTGCCTCCATACACGGGCAAACGATAAAAACTTCGTCATTCGGAGTTACTCCAGAGTCCTACGATGGTATTACTGATATTCTGCAAGGGAAAAAACCAAAATATCAATTTCAAAGTACGGAATATAACCGGAAAGGAAAAGCCGAAGGTTTGTTAGTAGGCGGTAATCTATCGTTGGTTTATGCACTTTTAGGTACTCCCTATTCGTTTGATTTTAAAGATCGAATTCTTTTTATTGAAGAGATTGGTGAAGATTTTTATGCATTAGATCGTATGTTGATTTCACTCGATTTGGCTGGAGTTTTCAAAAAAATAAAAGGATTGGTTGTGGGTGGCATGACCAATATGGGTAAAGAAGCCGATAACAAAGATTACGAAGCAAGTTTTGATGGGTTTGCAAACGAAATCATCCACCATCGCATTGCTGAATATGACTTTCCTATTGTATTTGATTTTCCCAATGGGCATATTTATGATAACAGGCCGTTGATCATTGGAGGAAATGTCGTTTTAGAGTCCGGAAAAGACGCAAAACTCAGTTTTAAATAAAATCATGGCCCAACATTACGATTTTGGAAGAAAGGCCGAAAATGAGGCTATTTTGTATCTTAAAAATAAGGGCTATGATATTTTGGAATGTAACTATCGTTTTCAGAAAGCCGAAATTGACATTATCGCAAAAACTAAGGATTTTCTTGTGATTGTTGAAGTAAAGGCGCGATCAACCGATTTTTTCTTGGAACCTCAAGAAGCCGTTATTTCCAAGAAAAGAAAACTACTCATTATCGCGGCTGATGCGTATGTCACAGAACATAATCTGGATGTTCAAGTAAGGTTTGATATTGTTGCAGTTTTAAAAAACCCTGATGGTTCGTTGAGAATCAACCATATTGAGAATGCTTTTGATAGCATTGAATAAAAAAACGACAGAATTTTCTGTCGTTTTTTTATTGTTTTGGCTTTTACTAGCAGTATTCGTCGTATGCTGCTTGAAGGTTGGCTGCAATAGCTCCTGCAGGATTACCCTCGATGTGGTGTCTTTCCAACATATGAACCAACTCTCCATCCTTGAAAAGTGCCACACATGGTGAGCTTGGTGGAAATGGCGCCATCAATTTTCTAGCTTCAGCTACAGCATCGGTATCGAAACCAGCAAAAGCCGTTACAAGATGGTCTGGTTTTTTGTCACCTGTTAGGGAATATACAACTCCTGGTCGAGCTGCTCCCGCGGCACATCCACAAACGGAATTGATCATAATTAGGGTAGTTCCCTGTTGTTTCAAAGCGGCATCCACTTGTGCTGCCGTTGTTAAATCTTCGAAACCTTTATCTGTAAGTTCAGCCTTCATAGGCATTACTAAATCTGCTGGATACATAATTCTATCGTATTAAAGTTAAACGTTTTCTGAATCGAGGTACAAAATTAAAAAATAATAATGGAAAACCTCTTGTGCTTTTATCTATCAATATAATGCCAAAAGCCAATCGGTGCCATTGTGACATAAAAAAGCCTAGAACGTTACTGTTCTAGGCTCAATCAAATCGATATGCAAAGGTTGAATATCCTTACTATAGGGCTACGAAAGAAGTTTCTTAGCCATTTCTGAAATGCTTTTTCCGTCCGATTTTCCTGATAAGGTTTTGGAAGCGATTCCCATTACTTTACCCAAATCTTTTATGCTTTCTGCCTTGGCTTCAGCAATGATGTTTTTCATTTCAGTTTCCAATTCTTCTGCCGAAAGTTGTTTCGGTAAGAATTGTTCAATCACTTTCATTTGTGCATCTTCCACTTCGGCAAGATCATTTCTGCCTTGTGCCGCAAACTGCTCATAAGAATCTTTTCTTTGCTTAATCATGCGTTGCAAGATGGCAATTTCTTGTTCTGCAGACACTTCTGCGCCTTTGGCTTCAGTTTTTAGCAACAAAATTTGTGATTTTACGGCGCGTAAAGAGTCTAATGCGACTTTATCTTTCGCACGCATTGCCGTTTTAATTGCTTCGGTTATGGTATTTTCTAAACTCATTTTTTTAAAATTCAATTAGTCAACATCCTTGTTTAGGAAACGATTTTCGCGAATTTGGATATCGCCTTTATCGTTTTCCGACATGAAGAAATTGTTTTGTTGTGTAGACGCATTCGGCATGTCTAAATTGATATTTTTTCTTTTGAATGCTGGGATGGTCTCAAACTCCATACTGTTGTCCACATTTTGGTAACGAGAGTTGAATTCCTTCAATTTATTACGTCTTTCAGAGACTTTTTGGTCGTGCTCTGAGCTTGTTTTTGTAATGAATGTAAATTCGTCTTCGTGTGTGGTTTCGGGTTGCTTTTCAACTGTTTTTTCTTCAACAATCGGCTCATCTATGATTTTAGAAACAGGCTCTTCGATGGAGAAATTGAATGCTGGTTTTTCGAAAACCTCTTCAACAGGCTCATCTACGATTTCGTCATTTACCACCGTGTTTTTAACCTCGAAACTATCTTCGCTATCAAAAGAATCATCTAAGTTAAAGTTTACTTGTACGGGCTTCTCTTCTTCAACATGGAACGAAGTTTCTTCTCTTTTAGGATGATCTTCAACATCAAACGAGAATGACTCCGACTCGAAATCGTCATCATAGTCACTGTATGAGAAAAGATTAAGTTCTTCTTCTGGTTGGTTGTCGTGCTCTACGATTTGTGTTTCTTGGTACTCTTCAATAACCACTTGGCTCTCCGTAGATCCTTGTGCTTTGAATTGTGGCGTGGTATTGTCTTCGTCGTCTAGCCGAAAAAAGTTTTGCTTGGGTGCCGATTGTGTTGTGATTTCGCTACGCTCCGCTTTGCTTTTGAAAGGGGATTCACGATTTGATTTTTCAACAGGATCATTTAGTTTAATCGTTGTTTTTTCGATGGGTCCTGAATGTTTCCAATTGTCTTTAGAAAATCCTGTTGCAATAACCAAAAC
>JAYRQH010000398.1:0-6269 GCA_041910715.1 Bergeyella sp. | reverse complement strand
CCGAAACTCGCCATACCCCATAAGTCCATCATAATTTCGGCCAAACGGCTGATAATAGAGTAACGCCTGATACAAGTTTTCTGTCTGCCAAAAATTACCATTGATTTCGCCAAAATTCAGCTTTCCATCGCCAGAATCGGTGGCAAGAAGGTAATTATAGAACCCCTGCTTCAAGTACATTTTTGCTTCATATGCTTTTAGCTGATCATTGTATTTCATTTTTGCCTCTTCGGAAGGCAGATAATCATTAAAGCCTCCAAGGACATGGATTTTTTTGTCAACCGGTTCAGATTCCAGGAAGAAATGTACCCAAGAATAATCGCCTTCGCGGTTGGCGTCTCGCTCATTTCCACCACGGCTACTTCGGAAATAATAGGCACCATTAACATCAGGTTGGTACTGATAATTCAACGGAAATGCCCAAACAGGCGCAAGATACGTGTGTAAAATGCCGTCCTGATTTTCAGCTTTTGACACCATATCGTAGGATTGGTCTATTGTGCGATTATTAAAATAATAAAACTCATTATTGCCTGGAAATGCTAATGCCATTTGTTGAAACAAAATTTTGTTCCCTAACGATGAGGTGGGGAGTAGGTTGGAAAGCATCTCTCTCCAATTATTATTCTGCAAAACGGTTAAACTCACGGAGTTCAAATTACGGGATAAAACATCATTTAATCCGACTGCTTGAACTTGGATTCGTTGGTTAAGCTGTGGATTTGTACTATTGGTGATCCGACTTACATCTACAGCCAATGTCACCTGATTTTCAACGACCATGAAACGCTTTTTAAACAGCGGTTTTGAAGGTGAGTCTTTGTAAACAATCAGTTCAAAATTTCCAGAAATAAGGGGTTGAATTTTATCGTTTGGAAACTGAAGCTCGTAATGGGTGTACTTTTGGTAAGTATTAAACGAGTACTGAAACTGATCAATCAATCCGTTCATTGGGCCTTTGGCAAATTCTGTAAAAAATAAGCCGTCATCATTCCAATTTCTGTCGTAGTGTTTAATGGTATAACGGTATACTGTTGAAGCATTCGTTAAATCATCGAATTTTAGTATAAGATGTTGGTTGTTCGATATAACGGGGGTTTCATCATTCGTCTCTGGATTAAAGAGCATAATGCCGCGAATATCTTGTGCGATAAGCATCTGCGCAAAAAGGATCAATAATAGAAAGAAATTATTCTTCATGTACGTAAAGATTCAAAATGAAAATTTAATAATTCTGATTTTAAAGTATGTAAATATCTCAATACTTTTGTAGAATACAAAATCGGAAATTATGATTCATATTCAGAAATTTACATTCAACCCGTTTGGTGAGAATACATACGTGGTTTATAACGATAAAAAGCAGGCTTATATTGTAGATCCTGGAAATGTACAGGATTTCGAGACTGCTAATATTGAATCCTTTATTTCAAAAAATGAATTACAAATTGAAGCAATTCTCTTAACGCACGCACATATTGATCATGTTTTAGGTTTGCAGTGGGCGTACGACACTTATAAGGTTCCCGTCTATCTGCATGAAAACGAGCAAGAAATGTTGGAGAGAAATCCCTTCACCGCAAAACAATATGGCTTTTTTATGAAACCATTTGAAGGGGAAACCAATTTCATTGGTGAAGGAAGCACATTAAAACTGGGAGACGATGTCTTCGAAATTTTTGATGTTCCAGGGCACTCTCCGGGACATATTGCTTTCCACAATAAGGATCAAAAGGTCGTTCTTTCTGGTGACGTCTTGTTTGAGGGTAGCATTGGTCGTACGGACCTTTATAAAGGAAATCATGAACAACTTATCGAAAGTATTCAGAAAAAATTGTTTGTTCTTGATCCGGAAACCAAAGTTTATTCAGGTCACGGAAATCCTACCCATATTGGTTTTGAGAAGGATCATAATCCGTTTTTCAGGTAAGCGTGTAGTAATTTGGAATTTGATTTTATAAAAAAATGCTCCCTATTGGGAGCATTATATATTTATTTCCACTTAATATTGCATCCCATGCTCGGGCGTTGATTTTCCTCTTGAGGCTCACCAGCCAAGAGGTTTTCAAATGCAATGATTAAATCTTCACCCGTCACTTCTTTATTGTTGCCTGGTCGTGATTCGTCCATTTGTCCACGGTAAATAAGATCTAACTTTTCATCAAAAAGAAAGAAATCTGGTGTACATGCAGCATCATAAGCTTTCGCAATGCTTTGGCTCTCATCATACAGATATGGAAAATCAAATTTTCTTTCTACTTGGAATTCTGCCATTTTTTCTGGTGAATCAGCTGGGTATTTTTCGGCATCATTAGCATTAATTGCAATAAACTCAATACCTTTATCTTGATAATCCTCATACAACTCGGTTAGTTTATCGATTACGTGCAAAACGAATGGGCAATGGTTGCACATAAAAATAACTAAAGTTGCTTTTTCCCCTTTAAGATCCTCTAATGATTGCATCTCATTCGAATGTGAGGGATTGGGCAGCTCAAAAAAAGGAGCTTTTGTTCCCAAAGCGAGCATATTGGATGGTGTATTTGCCATTTTTTATATAATTTTTAATTTAATACGAGTTATTACAAGATTTCTTCCAGCAAAGATACAGATTCTGCAAATGCATTTTCATAGTTCACCCAATGTATTGACTCTTCCTTGCGATACCATGTTAATTGCCTTTTGGCAAATCGTCTGGAGTTTTTCTGAATTTCCGAAACTGCAAATTCGTAACTCCACTTTTCATTAAGAAAATTAAAAAGTTCTGTATAGCCGACGGTTTTTAGTGCTACGAGATCTTGATAAGGTTTTAATTTCTTTACTTCGTCTAAAAGCCCTTGAGCCATCATCCAATCGACACGATTGTTAATTCGTTCGTATATAATCTCGCGAGGCGCTTCAATCCCAATCCGTACGGTTCTAAAGTTTCGCTGATTTTTGGGATCGGAGATCAGTGAAGTGTATGTTTCACCCGTTTGCCACATGACATCAATGGCCCGAAGCAAACGTCTTGGGTTTTCTAAGTCAACTTTGGCATAGTAGGAAGGATCTAAAGTTTTCAGAATTTCCTGAAGTGCACCTAAACCTTCGTCTTGCCAAATAGCGTGTAATCTTTGTTGGTTATTTTCATCAGCTTCAGGAAGATTGTTGAGGCCTTCGATAAATGCTTTTTCATACATCATACTGCCTCCGACTAAGATCAAAACATCGTGTTTGTCAAATAATTGTGTTGTTAGTTCAAGAGCATCAATTTCATACTGTCCAATTGAATAAGCGTCTGTAACATCCAAATGGCCAATGAAATGATGTTTAACTTCGGAAAGTTCGTCTTGCGATGGTGCAGCCGTCCCAATTTCCATACCTTTAAAAAACTGTCTTGAGTCGCAAGAAAGTATTTCGGTACGATACATCTTTGCCAGTTCGATGGCTAATTTTGTTTTGCCAATTCCTGTGGTTCCAACAATGGAGATTAATGTTTTCACAAAGCAAATTTCCGCAAAATTCTGAGAAATAAAAAATCATCCCACGATATGAGATGATTTAAATTTGTTTCAAGAAGTGATTATTCTACGGCGTTTACCTCAATAGTCTTAGAGAATCCTGTAGAATTTCCCTTTTCGGCTTGCCAAAATAGAAATTTATCTACTTCTTTTATGAGTCTAGGCATGATGATGGACAGCACCGCCAAATCATCTAATGCACCGACAAAAGGAATGGCAATTCCTGGAATTAAATCGATTGGTGATATGATGTAAAGAACACCGGCCAACGGAATGGCTAAATCCCAAAAATTGGCTTTGTAAGTTCCTTTTCGCCACGCATTAAACATTCTAAAAATATCGGGAATTTTTGCAACAAAACCTTTGTTTTTAATTGCTTCTTTCATTAAGTGAATTTTGGAGTATTTCATTTTTTTTTTAAATATGATTGGACTAATAAAATCTCAAAATTCGTACCAAGTTTTAGGGGGTCACATTGTCAATAAATTGATGGATGTTTTCTGAATTCCAATCGATAGATGACGTCTCTTTTTTCAAGATTTGCCCTGAAGCACTTAGTAAATACGTCGTTGGGAAAACTTTCGGGAGCATTTTATCTGATATTGGGCTCTCTGCGATATAAACTGGGGCTGTATATTTATTCGTCTTTATAAATTCACGAACTTTTGCCTCTTCATCCTGCATCGCTATAAGAACAAAATCAACCTTTTCTTTTTTGGTATCATACAATTTTTGAATGGATGGCCACTCCTCACGGCATGGTGGACACCACGTTCCCCAGAAATTAAGAAAAACGGTTTTACCTTTCAAGTTTTTTAAATTGGTGCTTGCCACATTAATCCCCTTTAGCTGTACATCTAAATCCTGTTCTGTAAAGCTTGATGCAGATTGCACTGTGGCCACAGGAAATAGCTGGTCGCTGATTTTTTGGCGTATGTTAGGCTGCAATAGCACAATTCCAAGACCTAGTACTACGAGGATATAAATCGCATTTTTCTTAAAAAAATTCATACAAGTTCGCTTTTAAGTGGCTACAAAATAAGTTATGACAAAGTTACGGAAATTTTTTAGGCTGTACTTTTTTGAAATTCAATAGAAACGATTAACTACTGAGTCTTCTTGCTCAAATAATCACTTTTTTAGAATAAGGTTATCTACCATTTTAAAAAGGAACTCTCAAATTTGAGAGTTCCTTTTTTATATCAGAGCTAGTAATTCTTCTATAATATCTTTGCCTTTATTTTTTGTGTAGTATATCTGCAAATCGTTATGAAAAGCATCTGCATCATAGATTTCTGGATTTTCCTTGTGTTTTTTTAATAATTCGGTTCCCGCTGCTGGACGAGGCCCCCAATGAGCCATCACGTTGTTGTTTTCATCAAGAATCAAGATTATTGGAATAGACTTTCCCCCGTTTGTTAAGTAGCTGTCAATTAAATCATTTTGATCACGATAGGTAATGCGTACTTCGTTTGTTGGAGAGAAAAACGCATTGACTACAGGAACAATCATTGCCGCATCACCGCACCATCCTTCAGAAATAATTAGAAATTTTCCTTTGAAATTTTTTTGCTTGAACTCTTCTATTAATTCATCTTGTGGCTTGTAGGTTTTATCAACACGCTGCATGCGCATAAGCCCCAATTTATAATACTCCAAATACATTTTATCATCTTCCAGACTGCTTTCCTCCAAAGATTTTATTTTCGCTTCGTTATTTGAAAGATAGTTTGTATAGTTAATGGCATTTTCCCAATAGGTATTCATAGATGTATATTTTACTACAAAGATCCTGAATAATATCCAGGAGTCTTGTGACGGATGTTACATTGAAATTAAAATTAATTTCCTATTTTTCTTGTTTTATTGAGTAAAAACATGTCTGCTAAAACAAAGGCAGCTAAAGCTTCAACAATTGGTACGGCTCGAGGAACGACGCAAGGGTCGTGTCTTCCTTTTCCTTCTAAAATTACTTCATTCCCATCTTTATCTAAGGTAGTTTGAGGTCTTAAAACGGTAGCAATCGGTTTAAATGCCACACGGAAATAGATGTCCATTCCATTGCTAATTCCACCTTGAATTCCACCAGAAAGGTTTGTTTTCGTTGTAAAATCTTCGTTGAATAAATCGTTGTGCTCTCTGCCTGTCATTCGTGAACCACAAAATCCACTGCCGTATTCAAAGCCTTTGGCTGCGTTAATATTCATCATTGCTTTTGCGAGTTCGGCTTGCAACTTCATAAAAATAGGTTCGCCCAAGCCCACAGGTACATTTTTTATAACGCATGTTATCGTACCACCAATGGTATTGCCTTCTTTCTTAATCTCTTTAATGCGAGTAATCATTTTTTCGGCAGTATCCTCATCGGGGCATCGAACAGCATTCGATTCGGTTTTACTGAAATCCAAATCTTGGTACGGTTTTTCACAAAAAATATCACCAACTGAGGAAACGTATGCATTAAAGGAGATTTGCGGAAGCATTTGTTTAGCCAAAGCGCCTGCAACCACCCAGTTTAAGGTCTCACGAGCTGAGGATTTTCCGCCCCCGCGAAAATCCCGAAAACCGTATTTTTGGTCGTAGGTATAATCGGCATGGCTAGGTCGATACGCTTGTGCAATATGATCATAATCTTTACTTCGTTGGTTTTCATTTTCCACTAAAAATCCTATCGGTGTTCCTGTAGTTTTGCCATCGAAAATTCCAGATAAGAATTTTACCGTATCACTTTCTTTTCGCTGCGTTACAATAGCGGATTGTCCAGGTTTT
>JAYRQH010000397.1:0-4858 GCA_041910715.1 Bergeyella sp. | reverse complement strand
GCCATGATAATATTTTCGTTGAAAAAGGATTGTTGCGTATGTATTCCATTGACGATCAAGGGAAAGAGCATATTGTACAGTTTGCGCCTGAAAATTGGCTTATCGGAGATCGTTCTTCGATGTTTTTTAATGAAAAATCAAAATACTTTATTGATGCGACCGAAGATTCTGAAGTGTGGATGTTGAAAACGGATTTCTTCAACGAGATGCACGACAAATTTCCAGAAACGGTGGATAATAACGATCTTCTTCTTCATAAGCACATTAGAGTTCTTCAGGATCGAATCAACTCATTGCTCTCCGATACGGCCGAAGAGCGGTATTTAAAGTTTGTAAAAATGTACCCTGACATCATGTTACGAGTCCCTCAATGGATGGTCGCTTCCTATTTAGGAATTACTCCCGAAAGTTTAAGTAGAGTACGAAAGGAACTTGCTAAGAAGAATTTCAAGCCCGGAAAAAATTAGTATTTTTATAAAAAAAACAGAGCTCAGAGCTCTGCTTTGAAATTTTATACCATTCGATTATTTTCCTAAATACGATTTTAGGATTTTGCTTCTCGAATTGTGCTTTAATCTTTTGATCGCTTTCTCTTTAATCTGACGAACACGCTCTCTTGTAAGGTCGAAAGTTTCACCAATTTCTTCCAGAGTCATTGGATGTTTCCCATTCAGGCCAAAATACAATCGTACCAAATCCGCTTCTCTTGGAGTAAGTGTTTGCAATGCTCTCTCAATCTCAATTTGAAGAGATTCAAGCATCAAATCTTTGTCTGGACTTGGAGATTCTCCGGACCGTAATACGTCGTACAAGTTAGAGTCTTCACCTTCAACAAGCGGTGCATCCATTGACAAGTGACGTCCACTGTTTTTCATGGATTCCTTAATGTCTTCCTCACTCATGTCAAGAACTTCGGCCAATTCTTCTGGAGAAGGCGGTCTTTCGTTTTCTTGCTCTAAGTGGGCATACGCTTTGTTGATTTTGTTAATCGATCCAATCTTGTTAAGAGGCAAACGTACAATTCTCGATTGTTCGGCAAGAGCTTGCAAAATAGATTGACGAATCCACCATACTGCATACGAGATAAATTTAAATCCTCTGGTTTCGTCGTATCTTTTGGCTGCTTTCATCAGTCCTAAATTCCCTTCATTAATAAGGTCAGGAAGCGAAAGTCCTTGGTTTTGATATTGTTTTGATACGGAAACTACGAAACGCAGGTTGGCTTTAATTAACTTCTCTAAAGCGGCTCTGTCGCCGGCGCGAATTCGCTGAGCCAATTCTACTTCTTCATCTGCAGTAATCAATTCTACTTTACCGATTTCTTGCAAATACTTATCAAGTGATGCGGTTTCCCTGTTGGTAACCTGTTTTGTAATCTTTAACTGTCTCATGTACAAATTCACCCATTTTGTAGGGCTACAATTATATATACGAACGGATTTGTAAAAAGGTTACACGATTTGCACTTTTATTTGCTTTTTTACAGTATTAAAAAAAATAGGTCTAAAACTCAAAAGTCTTAAACCTATTCTTCTTTACTATTAAATTTGTTATCTAAATGTGTCGTTTAAAAATTTTGCCAGTCGCAAACCTCCGTACAATAATTGCCTTTCCATTGTATCGTTGAATTTGTATTGGTAATCGTAAGCCAGTTTGGAATCTGCTGGAGTTTGAGCGTAAATTTTGTTTGCGATTTTATGAGAGTCAAACAACCAATCTTCAAGCGTTCCTGCTTGAATTGCTTTTCTTTCTTTTCTCGTTTTGATGTCTAAAAGCTTTGCATATTCTGTATAGCTGTATTTTTGAGAGTCAATGAGTTTTCCATCCCAAAGTGAGTGCAAGTTGGTTTTTTCGCCAAAGTAGGTTAGCTGTATTTTGTTACCGCCCAAATCTCCTGCTCTTCCCGTATGCATAGGTTGTGCTAGGTCACCCATCATATGAATGGCAAATACAAGCGCATTTTTTCGTTCGTTGGCAGATAGGTTTTTATTCTTTAGTTTGTTTTGTAATACATAGAGCTGATTATACAAACTTGGTCCCGCTTGTTTTTTTAATTCGGTTTCAAATGTCTTAAAATCAGCACTTGGTTCAATATTTACATAGTGCCACACTCCAGCTTCTTTCCAAACGCCTGGTGTGTCCGATTTTACAAAGTCGGGCCAGTTTGCCCAGTAGGCTAATCGTTCTTTTCCTAAAAGTTTTTTTATTTGTCTTTTGGATTTGCAGGTTAAATTGTTTTCCGCAATTTCTGCAATAACTCGGTGGCCAGTCAGTCCCCATGCGTAAACAGAAATATTCGTTACAAGCAGTAGTAGACACACTACTTTTGTCATAATTACAGTGGATGATTTCATGCGACAAAGATACTTTTTCAAAATTTATTTTTCGTGATACTTGGGTTAATTTATCAACAAAAAAGCTTTCTCGTAAGAAAGCTCATGTTATACTTTAATGATCGTCCACCTTAGATCCTGGTTCGCGAACAATCATCAGTGGAATGGTTACGGACGTTGCCAGCATTTTACTTAAGCTTGAGTAAAATATGGAGTCTACAAAACTCAAATTTCGTTTAACGATGACCAGCATGTCAATCTTTTCTTTGGCCACAAATTGCACAACGGACTTCTTTAGATCATCAGTCTTTTCGGTAAGGAATTCCAATCTTGGATTGTCAAACAGTTCCGTCCATTCTTGGATATGTTTGTTGGCAAATGCTAATTTTCGATCCATATTTCCGCTGTATTCCATCAGATGCAAACATTTAACTTTACCATCGTAATAAGCTGCGGCTTTAAGAATGGCAGCTACAATCGGTTTGTCAGATTCCTTAAACATAGTGGTAAGTCCAATATTTTTTATCGCATGAAATTTAGCATAATGAGGAACGCTCAGAACAGGAACATTTAATGCTTGTATGGTATTTACGGTATTCGTTCCCCAAAATTTCTTAAGAAATCCACTTGCGCCGCTTGTTCCCATTACAATAAGATCGATGTTTTCCTTACGTACAATATTCTTAATAACATGTACTAATAGTCCATTTTCAAAAACGAAAGACATACTGGTGTCTTGCAGATTGTATCGTTCTGCAATTTCGCGCATTTTGGGAACTTCGGCCTTGAAATGATCAAATTCACTCATTTCAATATTGGTGTAAACGTCTTCCAAAAGTTCGGGTCGCCCACCATGCAAACTGGAAATGACGGGACGCTCAAAAGTATGTAAGACCAATAATTCGGCATCCAGACTTTTTGCCAAATGGATTGCATAGATAAAGGCATTGTTCGCCGTTTCAGAAAAATCAGTAGGAAAGAGTATTTTTTTCATATCAATAACAGGGTTTTGACTATTTAAGAAAATAATTTAGGTCTAATGACCATCCACATGTAAAATCTTCTCTAAAGATAGTAATTTTAGTCTAATTCGACGAAAGATTTAGTTGATTTACAACTGATATAAATTAGTAGTTTGAATTTTAATCTCAATTTTTTTAATAGCATAAGTTCCAATTTTCTTGGTATAAATTCGTAAATTTGCACGTTTCAATATTAACTGAAACAGTAGGAGAAATTCTCATGAAAAATACTGACAATAAAGAATATATAGAGGTTTACGGAGCTCGTGAACATAACCTTAAAAACATCAACGTTCGCATTCCACGCAATGAGTTGGTTGTAATTACGGGCCTGTCAGGAAGTGGAAAATCTTCTTTGGCATTTGATACCATTTTTGCCGAGGGTCAGAGACGGTATATTGAGACTTTTTCGGCCTATGCGAGACAGTTTTTAGGAGGTTTGGAACGTCCTGATGTCGATAAAATTGACGGACTTTCTCCAGTTATTGCAATTGAGCAGAAAACCACCAACAAAAATCCGCGATCCACGGTAGGAACGATTACGGAACTCTATGATTTTTTGAGACTTTTATACGCTCGAGTTTCGGATGCTTATTCCTTAACAACTGGTAAAAAATTGGTGAGCTATACTGAAGATCAGATTCTTGAAAATATCAAAACCAATTTTTCAGGCAAAAAAGTATTGTTATTAGCGCCTGTAATTAGAGCACGAAAAGGACATTACCATGAGCTTTTTGTACAAATGGCAAAGAAGGGCTATTCTCAAGCTCGAGTAGATGGTGAATTGCAGGATATTGAATACGACCTAAAACTTGATCGGTACAAAACCCACGACATTGACATTGTCGTTGATCGTTGGATCATCGGAGAAAACGCGACCGAAAATCGGATGCAAAACTCCCTGCGAACCGCAATGGAAATGGGTGAGGGAACAATCGGTATTCAAATAATGGGTAATGAAGAGCTTGATTATTTTTCAAAAAATTTAATGGATGATGATACAGGTATGTCGATGGCTGTCCCGGAACCGAATACCTTTTCATTTAACTCCCCAAAAGGAAGTTGCCCGTACTGTAAGGGTTTGGGGACCATTAAAAAAGTAAATCCCGAATACTTCGTAGAAAATACCAAACTTTCAATAAGTAATGGGGCGTTGCTTCCGTTAGAAGATATTAAATCTAACAAATGGATTGTCGCTCAAATTAAGTTAATCTTGGAAAATTTTGGTTTGGATTTATCCACACCTTTTCACAAAATTCCAAAAGAAGCACTTGATTTTATTTACAATGGAATTCATAAAGAGTTCACCAAAGATCTTACCTACGCTGGAATTTCCAAGAAAGTTAAACTGAATTTTGATGGCCTTATCAGCATCATTAATGAGATGATTGAAGATAAGGAAAGCTACGACGCTGTTTTGCTAGAGCGTCGCTATACCACAGAGGAAACTTGTCCTGAATGTCAGGGCGCGAGGCTTCAGAAATCAAGTTTGAGTTTTAAAAT
>JAYRQH010000396.1:0-4232 GCA_041910715.1 Bergeyella sp. | reverse complement strand
GGTGGACCGATTACAATCACACATCCTGATATTGTACGGTATTTTATGACCATTCCTGAAGCATGTGAGCTCGTTCTAGAAGCGGGAACTATGGGAAAAGGTGGCGAAATTTTTGTTTTTGATATGGGCGAACCCGTAAAAATTCTGGACTTAGCACGAAGAATGATTAAATTGTCGGGGCTTGTTCCAAATGAAGATATCGAAATTATTTATACAGGATTGCGACCAGGAGAAAAACTGTATGAAGAGTTGTTAAGTGATGATACTCGTACATTACCAACACATAATGAAAAAATTATGATTTCTAAAGATAAGTCATTGACCTTTGATGAAATTGACACTTTCGTTAATGCTCTTCTACTTGAAGCTGAAAAGAAAGACAAAGCCATGGTAGTTAAAGTATTAAAATCCATTGTGCCTGAATTTAAAAGTAACAATTCCGTTTACGAAATATTAGATGCAGCTAATTAAAAATTGTATATTTGCCCACTTTGTACATTATGAAAAAAATTCAATATTTACTTTTATTAATTGGTTTTCTAGCTGTTTCGTCTTGTCAGCCAAAGAAAAATTTAAATTATTTGCAGGATATTGATAAGATGGTTGCTGAAGAGGCTACACGTCTTGATAGAGCCACTTTGCAGCCTGGAGATCAATTGGTTGTTATGGTAATGGCGCGAGATATGGATGTGGCAAAACCATTTAACCAAAATTATTCAGCTGGCCAAGCAATTCAAAATCCACAAGTAACGGGTAACAGTACTCCTGCGACTACGACCGCATCAGGTCCAACTTATATTGTAGACTCTAATTATGCTGTAGATTTTCCTAATCTGGGGAAAATTGATGTTCGAGGTTTGACCGTTGATGGTTTTAAAAGTGAACTTTTAGATCGCTTGCGCAGATATATTAAAGATCCTACGGTAAGCGTACAACTTACTAATTTTAAGGTATCGATTATGGGTGAAGTCACTCGACCTGGAGAATTTACACTTATTGATGGGAAAGGTACTTTGTTAAGCGCTTTGAGTATGGCTGGTGATTTAACCATCTATGGTAATCGGGAAGATGTTCTTGTTATTCGAAATGTTGATGGTAAAACCGAAAAGGCTAAAATTGATTTAACAAAATCGGATTTTTTTAGTAGTCCTTATTATAATTTACGTCAAGGGGATGTTATTTATGTGTCTTCGAACGAGACTAAACAAAAAACCGCACGTTTAGACCCTAACGCAGGAATTTATATTTCTGTCGCCAGTATTGTTGTTACGATACTAGCGCTTCTATTCAAAAAATAATTATACTATATCTGTAATTTTATGTCTTCCGAAATTAGTACAACAAAATCATCAGAAGAAATTAATCTTAATGAAATTATCAAGCCGTATTTATTAAAATGGCCTTGGTTTGTTATAAGTGCATTGGCTGCGCTTATCATTGGTTATTTTGTATTGAAGTTTATGACACCTGTCTATCAAGTTCAAACAACAGTACTGATAAAAGATGCAAAAAACAACTCGGGAGGTGCAGAAATGGGAGTACTTCAAGATCTGTCGGGATTTGGAGGAATGAAAACGAACAGCGTTGATAACGAAATTGAGATCTTAAAGTCAAAAAAATTAATGCGCGATGTTGTTGTTGGAAATAATTTGCAAATAGACATCTTCGCAGAACATAAATTCAGAGACACAGAATTGTATAAAGGAACTTCACCGATTGAGGTGAAGGTTGTTAATGAGAAGGCTAACCAAGTTTTTCCCTCCAAGCCTGTGACAGTTCAAATTTCGAATTCTAACTTGACTCTTTCTTCGGACGAATTACCAAAAGATATTACGAGTTCTTTTGGTCGCACCATCAGTTTGCCTTATGCAAATATCATTATTATTAAAAATCCAAAATTTAATAGTTCTTTAGTTAAAGATGTTGATGTAAACCAACTGGAACTCCATATATCATCAACCGACGCTAAAGTAAACGCACTGCAAAATTTAGTAGGTGTAAATCTTGTTAATAAAGATGCTACTGTGCTAGCTTTGACGCTTAATTATCCAGAAACGAACAAAGCAAAAGATATTTTGAATTCGTTAGTTGTTGCTTATAACGATGATGCAATTTTAGATAAAAACTCCGAATCCAAGAGAACTCTAGAATTTATTGATGATCGTGTTGCGAGACTGCAGAGTGAATTAGGTGCGGTTGAAAGCGAAAAGGAACAATTTAAGTCTAGAAATGGTTTAACCGATATTGAGACCGAAGCTAAAATAAATCTTGAAACCTCCGCCGCTGCAAGAGCAAAGCAAGTTGATATTGACGCTCAGCTCGAACTTACCAATGTTTTATTAAATTATGTCTCAAAGCAAGGTAATTATCAAGTTTTACCTGCAAATGTTGGTTTAAGTAACCCCGAAGCTGCCGCAAATATAGCAACTTACAATCAACTGGTTTTACAGAGAAGTCGTTTATTAGAGTCGGCAACACCTGAAAACCCCACAGTTGTTGATGTTACAAAGCAAATAAACAGTATGCGTTCGTCTGTATTGCAGAGTTTGCAAAAAAATCGTCAAGGTCTTGAGCTTGCGAGTCGTGAATATCAAGGTGAACAGAATTATGCGTCAGGAAAAATCTCTCGTTTACCTTCGTTAGAAAAGATGTTTCGAGGGATTGAAAGACAGCAGCAAATTAAGGAAAATTTGTTCTTGTTGCTTTTGCAAAAAAGAGAGGAGACCGCAATTGCGCAATCCATTACGGCACCCAAGGCTCGTGTTATTGATTTGGCCTTTGCCTCACCTGGTCCTATTGCTCCAAAAAAGATAATTATTCTTTTAGGGTCTTTGTTATTGGGATTATTACTTCCTTTTCTTATTATTTATTTAGCGCAATTATTTAATAATAAAATTAAGACGAAACACGATTTGGAAAAACTTTCGCATGCGCCTGTATTAGGAGAGCTGCCTAGTGTACTGAAAGGAGAGCCTGATATTGTGGAAGTCAATGATCTTTCGCCTATGGCAGAGGCGTTTAGAATTTTGATAACAAATTTGAATTTTATTCTTCCGAAGAAAGAAAAAGGAAAGATTGTATTTGTCACCTCTTCGGTAAAAGGGGAGGGTAAAACCTTTACTTCCGTTAATCTTGCTTTAACTTTGGCGACGCCTAGTAAAAAGGTGCTTATCATTGGTTCGGATGTACGTAATCCGCAGTTGGCGCGTTACAATACCGCACGTAAGGGATTGGCAGGGTTAACCGAGTATTTATATTCCGAAAATACGAGAGTCGAGGATATCATCCACGTTTCCACTTTTAATCCCCATTTGGATGTTATCTATTCGGGAATGATTCCCCCTAATCCAACCGAACTTTTAAGTAACGGTCGTTATGAAAAGCTTTTAAAAGAAGTGGAACCTCTCTATGATTATATCATATTGGATACGGCACCGTTGATGTTGGTAACTGATACTTTCTTGATTGCAGATTTAGCGGAGGCTACCATTTATGTGACGCGTTCTGGTTATACTGAAAAGTCATTAATTGAGTTTGCAAATTCCAATATCGACTCCAAGAAGATCAAAAATGTTGGTTTTGTCTTGAATGATGTGGATAAAAATTATTTCGGATACGGTAACAAGTACGGATATGGCTATAGTGCAAAAGATAGGAGCTGGCTTGAAAAATTAAAAGATAAATTTTAGTATGTTCTTGTTATAATCTTACAATTTTGTGATAAGTAGTTGTATTTATTCTAGTTGACTTATCAATAATCAAATTTGTTTAGATTTTTTAATTTGTTCTAAAGTGTTTTTCATACTAAAAATTTTTTGTGGTGGGTTTTTCCGCACGAGATAAAATGAAATGAGTTTACCATAAATGTAAAAAGCCAAAAATTAAATCAAATTATAAGATTATAAAAACATGTTTAAAGATAAAATTTTACTAATTACAGGAGGAACAGGATCTTTTGGTAATGCGATGCTTAATGGATTTTTAGATTCAGAGTTGAAGGAAATCCGAATCTTTTCTCGAGATGAGAAGAAACAAGAAGATATGAGAATCCAATACAAAAATGATAAGCTTAACTTTGTAATTGGAGATATCCGTAATTTTGATGACGTTAATCAAGCTATGTTAGGGGTAGATTTTGTCTTTCATGCTGCCGCGTTAAAACAAGTACCATCATGCGAATTTTATCCTATGCAAGCGGTACAGACAAATATTCAAGGTGCTGAAAATGTCTT
>JAYRQH010000395.1:0-7968 GCA_041910715.1 Bergeyella sp. | reverse complement strand
GGCAATTGCACTCGGCAACGTAATATCGTAGTATCCAAAAAAGCTTCCTGCAAAGAAAATAAAGATCACAAAGAAGAAGATATTTAGCCAAACACTTGTTGAAATCTGGTTGAAAATATTTCCTGCAATGCCATCAATAATATGAAATGGAACACTTAATAGAACGAAGATTATGAAGATGAAAAAACCATAAATTAAAGCGTTTCTTCTACCTTTTGCCTTGTCTTTGCTTCCTTTTGTAAAAAACGAAACCGTGAGAGGTATCATCGGGAAAACACACGGTGTAAGCAGTGCAATCATCCCTCCGATAAATCCTAGAAATAAGTACGTCCAATAATTTTCACTTGTCTTTTGCTTCTCGGTTCCACAATCGGTTAACGGATTTTGAAAATCAAGACTTGCTACTTTCAAGTTTTTAGGATCTAATTTTTGAGTTACATTGCCACCTGATTTTGCAGAATCTATACCTACTACGGGTGCAATTTCTGTTACGGTGCTTGTTACCGAATCTGTTTTTGGTTCATCAGTTTTAACATCGGTACTCGCTGCTTTACCGGCAACATCTTTTGAGAATTCTAAGGTATTTGGTGCTAAACAAATACGATCGTTACAGGTTTGGTAGGTAATTTCGGCCACTACCTCTGCTGCTTTTGTTGGGTCTTTTAACTTAAATTTTTGCTTGAATTGTGCTGTGTTCGCATAATAGGCGATATCACCCATAAACGCTTCAGAATATTCCTGAATTTTTTTTCCGTGCTCGTTAAATTTACCAACCGGAATAATATTCGCGCCACTCACTTTAAACTCGGTAGGAATGGCTCCCACTTCCGGATCGATATCTTTCGAATTAACATGCCATCCGCTTTCTAATGTTGCAACAAGGACGGCTTCATATTGATCGTTTCCTAGTTCTTTAACGTCAAATTTAAATTTTACAGGATTTTTTATTTGTGCATTTGCTAAACTCCCAAGCGCGAGTAGGAGTAGGAATAGCCAATTTCTAAATTTCATTTTACTTTTTTATTGATTTAATGTGCCTCCGCACAAATTTTTAAAAACAGATATGTAAACAATTGTCAGTAGATTCATCTTCAGCATACCGGCGGTCTTGTCTTTGCGGTAATACGCCTAATATTTGGTCTTTTCCGTCACACAAAAGCCACGTTTTTTGCTTTGCTAAAATAGACAATTTTTCATCTTTAAAAAATTTTGAAATTTTCTTTTTACCAGAAAATTCGATGGGATAGAATATATCACCCTCTTTCCATCTACGTAATTTTATGGGAAAAACAAGTTTTTCATTCGAGAAAACCCAGTTAATTTCTTTAGGTTTATCTAAGCCTAGAATCTCTTTTGATATTGTATAGGTATTTGCGTGGGTTAGCTCTTTAGGTGATGATATTAAAATGATTTCATTTGTTTTTTCCAATTCATTGATCGTAGTAAAAAGGAGTTGATTTCTATTAATAATTAATTTGTGGGTTTCGGACTGAAAATATTTTCCCGTTTTTGCGATGAAGATTTTTCGATTTTCTTCAACATTACTAAATCCAAACTTTTTCAAAATTTCATACTGTAAAAAAGGATGGGCAAGTTGCAATGTAGCTTTTTCGATTTCAAAACCTTCTTCGATCCTACTAAATTCCTTGTTGAAAAAGAGTTCTACTTGCTCTGCTGCATAGCTTTCTACGGATTGCAAATTCTTTATACTAGTTTCGAAGTTTTTTAAGAATTGAGCATTGGTTTCTTTTAAAGGGGGGATAACTTTTTTTCTCAGTTTGTTCCTCAGGTAATCGTCCTTTTTATTGGTATAATCTTCTCGGAACGCTATATTTTCAGTTTTTGCAAAGGCATAAATTTCTTCTTTTGAAAATGAAGCTAGCGGTCGGTATAGAGTTTTATAAGATGGTATTCCTGTTAAGCCGTGCATGCCGCTTCCCCTTCCTAGATTGATAAGGAAGGTTTCCAGCTGATCGTCTAAATGGTGGGCGGTGACTAAGGTGTCAAATCCCTTTTCGATCATGATTTTGTCGAAAAAAGCATAGCGCAAATCACGAGCCCAAACCTGGATAGAACCTGTTGGTTTATTGTCTTTTTCAGTCACCGAATAAGAATATAGCGGAATGTTGTGCTCTTCTGCAAAAGTTTTTACAAGTTCCTCATCAAGATTCGAATCCTCGCCGCGCAGGTGGTAATTGATATGGGCAATGGCAAACTTTAATTCTAGCCTTGTAAAAAGATAAGAGAGCGCCATAGAATCCGCACCGCCACTTACGGCTAATAAAAATTGACGATTATCCAAATCTGGAAAATCACCATCTATTATTTGCTGAAAATGAGAGATTTTAATCACTTTTTGAAGTATTAAAATTTGGTTAAAACAAACAAAGATAGGCATCTTTTAAAAACTTATTTGTATTTTTGGCTAGTCTGTAGCCTTTTTCGTGAAAGGTTTTTCCAGATGATACCGCAGAAATAGTAAAATAATGCATATGAGATTAGGAAAATTTTTCGTGGTAGGAGTTGCTGCTCTTACCTTGACGAGTTGCGTAAGCAAAAAGCAGTACGATGCACTCAACCAAAATTACAAACAAAGTATTGAGAATCTTGCCGAAAGACAAAGAGAAATTCAAGATTTAAAATCCACTAATTCGGGGTTAACAAGCGAAAACAATTTGCTTAAAAATCAAAACGATGCCTTAAAATCGTCATTGGATGCTTGTTTGTCCAACACAGGAAAATCATCGGCTAATATTGATAAATTGGTCGGAGAAATCAACTCGTCCAACGCCTATATTAAGCAACTTATTGCTTCCAATTCGAGAAACGACAGTTTAAACGTTGCTTTGTCTAATAAGTTGAAGCGATCTCTAGACAACGTAGCCGATCAAGATGTTGATGTGAAAGTTCTGAAAGGTGTTGTCATGATCTCACTATCAGACAAAATGCTATATAACGTAGGTAAATTTGATGTTTTGCCGGCAGCGCAAGATGTTTTGGGTAAAGTAGCAAAAGTAATCAACGACTACGACACCTACAGTGTTTTGATTGAAGGTAATACTGACAATACGCCATTAAGTTCTGCAAATGTTCCTAGAGATAACTGGGATTTATCGGCATTGCGAGCTACAGCAATTGCAAAGGTGCTTCAAACGCAGTTTGGGGTTAATCCGCAAAGAATTACTGCTGGTGGACGTTCAGAATACAACCCAAAAACGACCAATGCGTCAGTTTCTGGAAGAGCAGAAAACCGAAGAACGGAAATTATTATCATGCCTATAGCTAGATGAATTTATGAAGCTTATGGACATTGCTCCCGTTAAAAAATAATACAAACTAAATTTAGAAAGACCTTGCTGACTATTTAGCAAGGTTTTTTTGTGCATTTTACCTATTTTTGAAAATTAAAACAAAGAACATGAGTTTTTTTGAAGAAGTAAGCCCAGAAATGGATCGGTATCTTGAAAATCACGCTTCCGAAGAGTCGGATATTTTGCGACGTCTACGAAGAGAAACCTTTCAGAAAACGACGCAACCGCATATGATTTCGGGATATCAGCAAGGCCGCTTGCTCAGTATTCTTTCAAAAATGATGGCGCCCAAAATGGTTCTTGAGATCGGAACTTTTACGGGCTATGCTACACTTTGTTTAGCTGAAGGTCTACCAGAAGAAGGACGAATTGTGACGTTAGATGTGAATGAAGATTTGGCGTATATTCCTCGTAAATATTTTGCTGAGAGTGATTTTCGTAATCAGATCGATTTTCGGTTGCAGGATGCAAAAGAGTTTTTAGAAAGCACAGAAATGATTTTTGATCTTGTTTTTATCGATGCCGATAAAGAGAATTATGTGGAGTATTTGGAACTTTTGAAACCTCATTTGATATCAGGATCGGTACTTCTTTTTGATAATGTATTATGGTACGGAAAGGTTTTGGAGAATCAACCAAAATTACATTCGACACAAAAAATCCAGGAATTAAACGATCGCATTGCGCAGGATAAGGATTTTGATAACGTGATTTTACCTTTGCGTGACGGTGTTAATCTTTTAAGAAAAATTTAATTTTTAGTAATTCAAATTGATGAAAAAGGGAATATGCATCGTTTCGGTGGCACCGGTAAGAGTAACACCATCGGAAAAAGTAGAAATGGTTACTCAAATGCTTTTTGGCGAGTCATGTGATATAGTGGAGGAGCAAAAACATTGGACGAAAGTAAAAATAGATTACGATAATTATGAGGGTTGGATTGATGCCAAGCAAGTGCGCGAGGTCACTCAGGAATACCTCGATACACGGAAAACGTCGGTAGTTACGGAATGCTTTTCCTCGGTGATCATGAAAGATGGGCGCACCTTGCTATCCATGGGTTCCGAAGTGGAATTTCCAATTGTTGTTTCGCCACGAAGCCACAATTTACGAGAAAGCATCGCCCTTACAGCGCGAGAATTTTTAAATATTCCGTATTTGTGGGCAGGGAAAAGCTTTTTTGGTGTCGACTGCAGCGGTTTTGTACAATTGGTGTACAAAATCCATAACATTAAACTGCCTCGAGATGCCTATCAGCAGGCAGAAGTTGGCGACTTGCTAACGTTTGTTGAAGAGAGCCAGCCTGGCGATTTAGCATTTTTTGAAGACGGCGATGGAGATATTATTCATGTGGGAATCATGTTGGAAAATCAGAAAATAATTCATGCATCAGGGAAAGTACGAATTGATGTTTTGGATAGCACGGGAATTTACAACTACGAACGCAAACAGCATTCTCACAAGCTACGATTTATACGGAGAATTATTACTACTTAAATTTGAACTGTGCAGTTCTTCTATAACATATTTGTCAGTTTACTAATTTTCGGAATGAAAATCGGTTCCCCATTCAACTACAAACTGAAACGGGGTTTGGCGGGACGCCGGCAAAGTTGTGCTCGGGTGAAAGCTGCCTTTTCTCCAAATGATCGAGTTATTTGGATGCACGCCGCAAGTTTGGGCGAATATCTTCAAGGTTTACCGGTCTTAGAACGTCTAAAAGAAGAATTTCCAACGCATAAAATTTTAATAACCTTTTTTTCACCTTCGGGTTATGAGAATGTGATTAAGAAGAAAACAATCGCAGATGTGGTTTGTTACCTGCCTTTCGATCGAGAAAAATGGATTGTTGAGTTTACATCAAATTTCAAAACCGATATTTTTTTCACGGTAAAATATGATTATTGGTATAATTTATTGCAGCATTTGAAAGTTAATGGAGCCAAAATGTATGTGATTTCTGCTTATTTTTACGAAACGCAAGTCTTCTTTAAACCTTACGGAAATTGGTTTATTTCGAGGTTGAAAAACACAATTGATTGGTTCTTTCACCAAACGAAGCACTCTACCGCTCTTGCGAAAAGTATCGGGTTGACGCGCTCTTCCACGTCTGGTGATACTCGTTTTGACCAAGTTAAACATAATCTTAGCCGAAATAACGAGGTAGCGGGTCTTTTTCATTTTGTAAACGGAAAAAAAGTGGTTGTTTTCGGAAGTTCTTGGCAAGCGGAGGAACGAATAGCTGAGATCGTTTCTAAGAAAAATCCGAATGTCAAGGTCATCATTGCTCCGCATGATTTAAAAAGAGTTGAGTCTTTGAAAACCCAATTCCCAAAAGTTATTTTATACAGCGACTATCTCAAATCGCAGGAAACAGCGCAGTTTTTTGAATGGGATGCACCTGTATTAATTGTAGATTCTATTGGTCTTTTATCCAAACTTTATTCATACGCCGATATTGCCGTGGTTGGGGGAGGTTTTCATGCTGCTGGACTTCATAACATACTGGAAGCCGCGGTTTTTGGTGTTCCTGTTTTTTTCGGAGATCAATACCAGAAAAATCCGGAGGCGGATGAACTAATCGCCGAAAATGGCGGGCGGGCAATGGAGGACGAATTTTTTGCTGCCCAATATATCTTGGAGTTGTTAAATAATGAGACTTTACGAAAGGAAATGGGAGATAATGCGGGACATTTTATTGCATCGCAGCCCAATGCAACGGAATACGTTGTTAAAAAGATTTTAGCGTAAATAACCTTGACTTTTAATCGCTTTTATTCGGATGTCGATATCATCAGGAATTCTATCGCTACGTAACCAATCAAAATCGATTGTATTGTTGATCATGATTTTTTCCAAAAAATGAACTTGATGTACTGCTTTTTCAATAGAATTTAATTGGCTATCAAACTCCATCCAGTAATCTTCATTCAGTTTTTTAATCAGTAAAAGTGCTTTGACTATTTTATTTAATAGGTAAATATGAAGTTTGTAGACAGCATCATAGCGCTGCGTGTTTAATTTTGTTGTGTTCTTTAAAGTTTCATTTACCAGTAATAGGTTGAGGCTAACATCTCCAAACTTATCGGTCGTTACCTTCACATGCTCCGTAATTTCTGCACTCAATTTCCGAATGAGCATCAGGAAATATTTGGGATTTGACAAATGTTTGGATGCTTGCAAAACTCGATCGATCACTACACGCTCCATCTGATTTCTCTTATCATCTGTTGTTTCTTCGTCAATCAATTCAAAGTATAATTTCTTTGATAAAAGTTTGTCTTTCTTCAATAATCTAAAAATCAATCGGTCTTTTTCAAGAGATGAAAATTGACTCAGTGCGTATTTGAATTCCTTCGAATATTCCATCAGTTAAAGAGTTTAGAATATTTTTTAAAACCATTTAAAGCCCAATGTGCAGTATAATACATGGATTTTAGGGTGGAGTAGTGCATGTAATCCTTGTAAACCAAATACTGATCTACCATAATATTGGTTTTTTTACGTGATATGCTTTGAGGATGCATTCGGTATTTTGCCATTGTTTTGGGAAGTGGTTTTCCTACGGGTATTTTCTTTAATAAATTCAGCCACATGACATGGTCTTCCCGTTTGGTGCCCTCTGGAAAATACTCTTTACCAACGCGTCGGCTGTCATACATTGTGGACAGCAAGGATAGTCTGCAAGTTTTTAAAAGATTTCCAAAAGTTACCTCAGTGTCGGCAACAAAATCTGCAATTTGTGGATTTAAGTTTTCGTCACAACGCGCATAATTAGAGTAGGCAAGTTCAATTTTTTCACGCTTCATAAAAGCGATCATTTCCTCCAGAAAATTTGGTTCCCAAAAATCGTCAGCATCCAAAAATGTTATATAGTCTCCCGTAGCTTCTCGCAACGAAAGGTTGCGTGCTTGGCCAGCGCCTCCATTTTTATCTGCAGTAATGAGTTTGATGCGCGGATCAGTAAATCGTTGGATAATAGCGACCGAATTATCCGTAGATTGATCATCTGTTAATAGCCATTCCCAATCTTTAAATGTTTGATTAAGCACACAGTTTATTGTATCCTCAAGAAATGCTGAGGCATTATAAACAGGTGTGATAATTGAAACTTGAGCCATAACTAAATCTTTGGGCACCGCAAAAATAGGATATTTATTGAAATGCGATTTTTTCTTACCTCAAAAGTGCGTAAATTTGTGTTTTTGTAAAAAGAATTAAGTAACTAACTATAAAGAAATTCGAAGTGTTTTACGATCATCAGAAGATAGAAAAAAAGTGGCAAGAATACTGGGAAAAAAACCAAACGTATAAAACCAACAATCAATCCGAAAAACCTAAATTTTATGTTTTGGACATGTTTCCGTATCCATCTGGGGCGGGTCTGCATGTCGGGCATCCGCTTGGATATATTGCAAGTGATATTTATTCTAGGTTTAAAAGACATCAAGGTTTTAATGTTTTGCATCCTATAGGATATGATAGTTTTGGACTTCCTGCAGAACAATATGCCATACAAACGGGTCAGCATCCTGCGGTAACCACGGAAGATAATATCAACCGTTACGAAGAGCAAATGCGCCGGATTGGTTTTTCATTCGACTGGAGTCGCGAAATCCGAACTTCCGATGCTTCGTATTATCGTTGGACGCAATGG
>JAYRQH010000394.1:0-3784 GCA_041910715.1 Bergeyella sp. | reverse complement strand
CTTTTTATATGGCGGTATTTTTAGTAGCTCATCAGTTGAAAGGCAAGAAAATTCCAACAAAGATGATTCCTATTCTTTATGGTTTGGTGGGGGCGGCGCTCATCTGGATGTTTTGGTATTACGGTAGCGATGTATTTTATAAAATCAACAAACAAAAATTTCCACCAAAAATACCGTACATTATTTGGACATTCTTTTCTTTAACCACCTTATTTGTACTGTACAACAGATTAAAAATTCAGAAAGATAATTTTATCTGCTATATTGGTAAGAATGCAATTTTTTATTATTTCGCTCAGGGTATTAGTTCATCGCTGATTTACTTCTTGGTTGTTCCTTTAAAGGATCACATGCACTGGGTGCTTCTAATGGTAATCATTTACATCATTAATATAGGACTAGCAATTGCAATTGCAGAATTATTGAAAAAAATTGATGCTCTGGGATGGCGTTTCTTGGAGTTTCTACGCAAAAAAACCGCTCAATAGCGGTTTTTTCATACTATATTCTTCTATAGATTAGTTCTTGTTACCTCCACCTCTAGCAATTAGAGCGATGATGATAATCAAAAACACTGCTCCAATTACTAAGTAAAGTGGGTTGGTATACCATTCTGTTTCCGTTGCCGATTTTGTTGTCGTAACATTAACGTCCAAGTCAGCATCTTTGTCCTGAGCAAACGTCATAAACGAAAATAAAACAGTACTTACGAAAAGTAAAAATTTAGAAGTCAATGTCTGAGTAAGGTTTTTTGTTTCCATACGAATTTATTTTATTGGTTAATTTGTTATTCATCTTTATCAAATAGGCGATCATACGCCTGTCTTGCTCTGCAATGTTAAATGTTTTTTAGCATTCCACATTCATTCGGTGATAATTATATAAAAATTCTGAAAAGTCTTTAAATCTACGTTTGTTATCCTTATTTTTACAGTAAATTTTTATCATATGTTTAAGCTGAAGTTACCTACTGACCCTCGTTGGGCAAATATTGCAGAAGAAAATATTGAAGAAATTTTAACCGACCATGCCTGGTGCGAGCAAAAAGCAGCAACCAACGCCATAGGACTCATCACCATGGTACCCGAACACACGGAGATGGTGAGCGAGCTTACGGCAATTGCGCTCGAAGAAATGGAACATTTCAATCAAGTTCATGAGATCATTAAAGAGCGCGGGGGTGTTTTGGGAAGAACCCGAAAAGACGATTATGTAAATGATTTGTACAAATTTATCGTCCAAGGTTCACGGGAAGATTATTTAGTAGACAGAATGCTTTTTGCAGCGATGATCGAAGCACGAAGCTGCGAGCGTTTTAAAGTGCTTACGGAGAATATGAAGGATGAAAAACTCGTTACTTTTTACCGAGAGTTGATGATCTCAGAAGCCAACCATTACACGACATTTATCAGTTTTGCAAGACAACTTGGTGACCCAGAAAAAGTAAATAAACGCTGGGAAGAGTGGTTGGAATATGAAGCCAAAATCATTCAGTCCTACGGAAACAAAGAAACCATTCACGGCTAAAGAATGAAACGAAATAACTGGGAAACTG
Organism: Bergeyella sp.; assembly: GCA_041910715.1. GTDB lineage: Bacteria > Bacteroidota > Bacteroidia > Flavobacteriales > Weeksellaceae > JAFAFC01. The sequence goes on along the minus strand of JAYRQH010000394.1, from coordinate 2,229 downwards.
TACTAAACCTGTTCTTGAAATCCTTTTTTCAAGGCTTAATGATTATTGGCCCTTTTGCACTCACAATATTCGTTATTTGGTATATTATTACATCAGTAGACAGCCTGATTCCCTCTATTTCGATGCGTTTTCCAGGATTGGTATTTATATCCGTCATCCTCTTCACCGCCCTATTGGGTTATCTAGGAAACAAATTTGTTTTCGGCCGTTTTATATTTGATCAGATTGACTACCTGCTGGAGAGAACACCCGGGGTAAAACATATTTACTCACCCACCAAAGACGTTATGTCCTCGTTTGTTGGTGACAAAAAAAAATTCAACGATCCTGTTTGGGTGAAAACTAATGAACAGCCCGAAGTCTGGCGTATTGGTTTCTTAACTCAAAAAGAAATGGGAGCTGTAGACAAACAAAACTACGTCGCGGTTTATCTACCGCACTCCTACGCCATCTCGGGATGGGTGATCGTAACTGAAGAAAAAAACATAAAACCTGTTGTAGGTATGAGTGCCGCTTCTGCTATGAAATTTGCGGTAAGCGGTGGCGTAGCAGGATTTCATAGTGATGACAATATTTTTAAAGCACCGGAGTAATTCCCGTTAAAAATTCGAATTGAAAATTAAATTACAATCCAATTTAACGGAAAAAATCTATGAAATTACCTTACGCAGAACCCTATAAAATTAAAATGGTGGAAGAAATACGAATTTCCACCCAAGAAGAGCGCACGAAATGGATCGAAGAAGCTCATTACAATTTATTTAATCTCGAAAGCTCAAAAGTATTTATTGATCTTCTAACCGATTCCGGAACTGGAGCTATGAGCGACAAACAATGGTCCGCAATTATGTCAGGTGACGAAAGCTATGCCGGATCGCGATCGTTTCACGAACTCCATCAAGCAGTAGAAAAAATTACGGGTTTTCCTTTTCTGTTGCCCACGCACCAAGGCCGCGCCGCTGAAAATGTGTTGTTTTCGGTTTTAGTAAAAGAAGGTGACGTAGTTCCTGGGAATTCCCATTTTGACACCACAAAAGGCCATATTGAATTTAGAAAAGCATCTGCGATTGACTGTACTGTAGATGAGGCTTTTGACATCGAAAACACATTCCCATTCAAAGGAAATATTGATCTCCAAAAACTGGAAGATCTCTACAAAACCTATCCAAAAGAACAAATCCCTTTCTGCCTGATCACCGTCACGTGCAACACTTCTGGTGGGCAACCCGTTTCTTTAGAAAACATTAAAGCAGTTCGTGAACTATCAAATCGTTACGGCGTTCCCGTGATCTTTGACGCTGCACGATTCGCCGAAAATGCATATTTCATAAAAACAAAAGAAGAGGGACAACAGAATAAAAGCATTAAGGAAATCTGTAAAGAGATGTTTGAATATGGTGATGGGATGACGATGAGTGCGAAAAAAGATGGACTTGTAAACATCGGTGGCTTTATCGCTTTGAGAAGTGAAGAACTTTATCAGAAAGCCTCCACATTTGTGATTATTTACGAAGGATTCTTAACGTATGGTGGACTTGCTGGCAGAGATATGGCAGCTCTAGCAGTGGGATTGAACGAGGCTACTGAGTTTGATTACCTACACAGCCGTATTTCACAGATCGAATATCTCGGTAATCTGCTTATGGAATACGGAATACCTTTTCAAAAGCCAATTGGTGGGCACGCCTTATTTATTGACGCATTAAAATTTTTGCCAAACGTTCCCAGAGAACAGTTTCCTGCACAGACACTAGGTATCGAACTTTATAAAGAGGCTGGAATTCGTGGGGTTGAAATCGGAACTATTTTAGCTGATCGTGATCCCGAAACACGCGAAAATCGATACCCAAAATTGGAATTACTGCGGTTGGCGATACCACGACGAACTTATACGGATAATCACATGAAGTATATAGCGGTAGCATTGAAGAATCTATTTGACAGAAGAGAAGAAATAACAAAAGGATATACGATTACGTGGGAGGCCCCGATAATGAGGCATTTCACCGTGAAATTAGAACAAGCATAAAAAAAGAGAGCGTAACGCTTTCTTTTTTATGACTCAAAACCACTCGTCGCCGTTGGTGGTCTTTTTGGGGGACTATTAGTGTTGGGCTTCGTAGTATTCGGTTTCTGAGGCGTTGTTGGTTCCGATGGTTTTCCTGGCTGCCCAGCAGGGATAGATACCTCATTCTGGGGAGTTCGCACAGATTCGGGTAGTTGGGAATT
>JAYRQH010000393.1:0-1639 GCA_041910715.1 Bergeyella sp. | reverse complement strand
TTCCGCCTGCATTGGTGCAACTCGCTGAAAACGATATTTTGTACGATGAAGGTTTAGCATACGCCCGAAAACTGGACGAAGCCGGCGTACCGACCACCATCGAAACCTACAACGGATTTATCCACGATTACGGTTTATTGAATCCATTAAATCACATCGAAGCCGTAACGCTTTCCACCGAGCAAGGTGCTTTAGCATTGAAACGAGCCTTGTTTTCGTAAATCTTTTATAATATTAAGGCAAAAGACAGATTCTATTTTGGAATCTGTCTTTTTAATTTGTTTACATCAAAAAAACCTTACTAGCGAAGTTTAATGTCACCTCCGTCTGCCATTAACGTCTGTCCGGTCATGTATTTACTGTCTTCACTTAGCAGAAACGCGACAATTGGTGCTACATCATTTTGCGGATCACCAAATCGCCCTAGAGGAATTTGTTCAACGACATGTTGATAATCTTCGGGAAACTGCTCTTTCCACTTTTCAACACCGACAGTAAATGCGAGGGGGCAAACCACATTAACACGAATGTTATCCAATGCCCATTCTGTGGCCGCCACACGGCTTAATCCTCGGATAGCTTCCTTGGCAGCAGCATAGCTTGCCTGGTATCGGCTTCCTTCCAACGCCGCACCTGAGCCAAAATTAACAATGGCTCCTTGATTCTTTTTAAGTTCTGGATAGGCCGCTTTCATAAAATTAAGCGTTGCTTTAAAACCAGTGTCGAATGAAATTGCCCAATCGTCTTCATTAAGTTCAAGAAGTGGTTTTTGCCTTGAAACATGTGCATTGTTAACCAAGCCTGTGAGCTTTCCGAACTTATTTACCGCAGCAGCCACGGCTTCATCCGCCACTGACTTTTGTGATACATCGCCTTTCAGAAAAATAACTTTTTCAGGATTTTTCGCTTCAATAGCCTTTCCCGCTTCTTCATTAACATCTACTGCGATTACCGAAGCACCTCGTTTTACCAGTTCACTAGTGATTCCCCCACCAATTCCAGCGGCGCCACCTGTTACAATAATAACTTGATCATTTAGTGTACTCATATCTATTGGATTTTTTAATTTTTTTAATACGGATAAAACTGTTGTCTCTATATATCAAGTAAGAATGCAATTAGGATTCCATCCTTTCTCAATCCAAATATGATAATCTAAATTTTGTGAGTTATATATTATTGATATGCCGATAACGAATTAGTGAACCTTATTTCTGTGATGATTTTTTTTCATATTCCTTTACTGATGCCCAATAAACATCATAAAAATTTTTACTATCACTTAAAGTCCGAATATTGTTGGAAAAGAAATCTACAATTTTATCTTTGAACAAGTTGTTGTCGTCAAGACAATCATTTTTTTCTTGGTCGTAAACTAAAACCGAAGCATAAATCTCTTTCAAATTCTCATCTCCATTAGCATAAATTGTAAAAAGATTATTTTCGTCTTCGAAAAGTTTCACATTTTCCCATAAGAGGATGGGAGGAATTTCGTTGTTTGGTCGTATTTCCTTTGTCCATTTTCCAAATTTATCATACATAACTTTTTTTGTATAGAGTGCTGAAAATACCGCATTAAATCGTAGTTCATTTACATTTCTATCATTATTACTAATGGCAGGAATTTTCACAATATTAT
>JAYRQH010000392.1:0-10003 GCA_041910715.1 Bergeyella sp. | reverse complement strand
TTTTTCATTGTTTTAAATGTATTTGTTAAAATTTAAATTGTAAAGTTAGAACCGTATTGCGACCTTGTTCTGGCGCAAAAAATCGGATTCTGTTAAGATAATCGCGGTAATTTTTGTTGAAAAGATTCTGAATTTTTAAATTCAGGTTGACATTCTTCAACACGTCCAATCCCGCAGAAATGTGAAACAGTGTATAACCTGCAGGAGGCGTACTGTAATCCACTTCTTTGGAGACAAGCGCTCCGTTTTCTATAAAATCGACATTAAAATTTCGAACTGGAAAATTCTTTTGTTGCCAAACTGTTTCATTCTCCACTCGGATATACAAATTTTTGAATTTCGGCGCATATTCCAATGCATTTCTCATGTTAGAAGGCATCATCAAAATCAAATCCTCATCATTCGTCCGATCCGTTCCGCGAAGAGTACTGAATTGACCTTTCCATCTAAGTTGATTTGTGAAGGCTAAAGAGGCATCAACATCCAAACCATAAATATCAGCTGCTATTTGCTGGTACTGCCAAATGGGAAATACACCACGATTTGAATTCTGAACTCCTACCGGAATTTGATTAATAAAGTTTTCCGAGGTCATCCAATACGGATTTAGCTCGAACGTAAACCCTTTAAAAAGATCCAGTGCAAGCTGCGCATTCACATTAAATTGGTAAATATCCTCTTGCTTTAAAGCTAAATTACCCTCTTCAATAATCGAAGCCGAATGATGAAGTCCATCTGCAAAAAGTTCAGATGGATTAGGAGTACGATTGATTTTCGAAGCGTTGAATTTTAGTTTCAATGCATCTATAGGCTGGTAATTCAAACCAATATTTGCTGAGAAATTATGAAAATTAAGTAATGGACGCGTTAAAACTCGGGAATCATGATCACTCACAAAAAACTCGGGAAACAAAGCTTTATACGAAGCATTCCACACGGAAGCGTCGTAGTATTTGTAGGCATCATATCGCGAAAAATCGTAACGTGCCCCTACTTCAAACATCCATTTTGCATTCAGCTGGTACTGAAAAACCGAAAATAGGCCCGCATCATATCGATAATAGTCCGGAATCAATCGTCGCGCTTTTGTTTCTGGATTCGGATAATTATCCTGGATACTTCCTGATAAACCACTTTCCAACTTCCATGAATTTCGCTCGAGTACGTGAGTTAATTGCACATTCTGAGTAATCAAACGCAAGTCCATTGATGGCAACGTATTATTCTCGCCACGACGAATATCATACTCTTTCCTGCGATTGTATTGCAATGAATACTGAAAATTTACTTTTCCGAAATTTTCAAAACGCTTGTAGGCCGATGCTTTTACAATATGATGTTCAACATTCTGTCTTGGACTTGCGATGTCATACGAGAAGTCGCCAAAATACTGACTTCCGCCATTTGTAATGGCGTGGTAAAAATCTTCTGGACTCCCTAAATGCGAACCACGAAAAATACCAAATTCCTGTTGAATTCCCGAATAGGAAACATCAAAACCATGAAGAAATGTACGCTTTCCGAGTGAAAAGTTAAACGACCGCACCTCGGCACCTGTATTCTGAGCCGTACCATTAGGTGTGTATATATCGCCTAACTTTTTAAACGATCCATTAGCAGACAGAAACCATTGGTTTTCCCAGGCCTTTGTTGCGGAAGCGTTCACATTCCCACCCCGACCACTAGAAATGCCTGAAAGCGCAACTTTTCCAAAAAGTGTATCTTTTTTCGGCACCACCGTTGGTTCTAAGACAACCACACCGCTAACACCCTCATTACCGTATTTCAGGGCAGAAGCTCCTTTAATAACATCAATATGATCAAACGCATTTACATCCACATTTGGAGCATGCTCCACTCCCCACTCTTGCTCTGCCATCTTCACTCCGTTATTAATCACAGAAATTCGGCTTCCGTACAACCCATGAATAACTGGTTTCGAAATGTGAGTTCCCGTTTTTATGGCACTTAAACCCGATATATTGGTCAGGATATTTCCTAAATTTTCGGTCGTATTTCGAGCAATTTCCTCGGTTTTGAGCGTATTGACAACCATACTTCCCTTCTTTTTATGAACGGAATATAGATGTACCTCCTCAATTTCATCAATATGATGCTCCAAACTGATGCTCAACTCTAGGTTTGCATTTACTCGAATGGTTTCAACATAGGATTCGCAGCTGGGATGACTGACCGTCATAACATATTTCCCCGCTTTCACATGCATCGAAAAAATACCTTGCTCATTCGATTTTGTTTCTGTTGATCCTAGTTGAATGGTCGCCCCAGCCAAATTGGATTTATTGTGAAAATCCGTCACTTTTCCGCGCACGGAATACTCTTGCGCCGCAACATTAGACATCATCCCCAAAAAGGACAATATCATCATAAAATATTTCATAAAAAAGTATTTTCCTGGAAGAATTCCAGAGAATTAAACGTAAAATTTATAGATTAAATCGTACGTAATTCGGGAGGTCCACGAAGAAAAACACTTCGCTTTTCCTGAAATAGTGTAGAAACAGTAGCGTAGGCTATCGTCTCACTTGTTGAAGGTGATATTTGAAAATCCCACTGAAAATGATCACTTGAGATAATCTGAAGAGTCGAATTAAAATGACAAACAAAACAATCTTGGAACGACGCATGTTTAAGATGCTGAATTTTTGTTTGATGCGAACTTGGCAAATCCTGTGGTACCGCATTCGATTCATGCTGGTGAAATGTACCCGAAAGCAAAAGCAGCAGCATGTAGAGACCCGCTAAACTGAGTCCGCCAACCTTTTGAATATCTTTGACAAATTTCACGACACAAATTTAGGAATTTCTGCGAAGTGTTGTACTATTATGTCTAAAATATCAAAGTTAATTTTGTATTTTTGTTGGGTAATAAAAATCTATGAAACAAAGCGCAGTACAAAAAATTGCGGTCTTTACTTCAGGCGGTGATGCGCCAGGAATGAACGCAGCGATCCGAGCTGTTGTACGAACGGCAAGCCATTTCAACATCGAATGTTATGGCGTACGAGAAGGTTATAATGGACTTATCAATGATGATTTTACTAAGTTGGGACCCCGTTCTGTAAAAAACATCATCAATGAAGGTGGAACCATTTTAAAATCTGCCCGTTCGCAAGAGTTTAGAACTGCTGAAGGTCGGAAAAAAGCGTACGAAAATCTGAAAAAATACGGCATTGATGCATTAGTTTGTATTGGTGGAGACGGTACTTTTACAGGTGCAAAAGCGTTCAGTGAAGAGTACGACATTCGCGTAATCGGTATTCCAGGAACGATTGATAATGATATTTTCGGTACGGATAACACCATTGGTTTTGACACCGCTCTTAATACAGCCATGGATGCCATAGATAAAATTCGGGATACAGCCACATCGCACAATCGGGTTTTCTTTGTTGAGGTGATGGGTAGAGACGCTGGTTTTATCGCTTTGAATAGTGGGTTGGCAACTGGCGCTTTAGATATTCTTATTCCAGAACAAAAAGACAGCATACAGAATCTTTTTGCCACGTTTAAAAGAGCGGAAAAGGCAGGGAAATCTTCGAGTGTAGTTGTAGTTGCAGAAGGTGAAGAACTTGGTGGAATTTACGATTTGGCGAAAGCAACAAAGAGTGAATTTCCTGATTTTGATATTCGCGTTGCTATTTTGGGCCATATCCAACGAGGTGGCTCTCCTTCCTGTGCCGATCGTGTTTTGGCAAGTCGTTTAGGCTACGCCGCGGTTACTGGACTTATGGCAGGTGAAAATAAAGTTATGGCAGGTATGCGATCAAACAAAATTGTATACACTCCCATCGAGGAAGCCATTAAAAAACATAATGAAATCGACAAAGATCTTATTGAGATTTCAGAAATTTTAGCAATATAATTTAATTAACTTAATACAAAACAGATTATGTCAACAATCAAAGTAGGGATTAACGGATTTGGTAGAATCGGGCGTCTTGTTTTCAGAGCAATGACTGAACGCGATAACATTGAAGTAGTTGGAATCAACGACCTTATTGATGCAGAATACATGGCTTACATGCTAAAATACGATTCTGTACACGGTGAATTTAAAGGTGAAATCGCAGTAGATGGAAATGATCTTGTCGTGAATGGTAAGAAAATAAGAATTACGGCAGAAAAAGATCCTAACAACCTTAAGTGGAATGAAGTTGGTGCTGAATATATCGTAGAATCTACAGGACTTTTCTTATCAAAAGAAGCTGCACAGGCTCACATCAACGCTGGTGCAAAAAAAGTGATTCTTTCTGCTCCACCAAAAGACGATACTCCAATGTTTGTTATGGGAGTAAATCATAATGAACTGACGGATGATATCAAAATCCTATCGAATGCTTCTTGTACTACAAACTGTTTAGCTCCTTTAGCTAAAGTAATCCACGATAATTTCGGAATTGTTGAAGGATTGATGACTACGGTACACGCGACTACAGCAACTCAGAAAACAGTTGACGGCCCTTCAATGAAAGACTGGAGAGGTGGTCGTTCTGCTTTGAACAACATTATCCCTTCTTCTACGGGTGCTGCTAAAGCGGTAGGAAAAGTAATACCTTCTTTGAATGGTAAATTAACAGGTATGTCTTTCCGTGTTCCTACGGTAGATGTTTCTGTGGTAGATTTAACGGTAAGACTTGAAAAGGCAACTTCTTATGACGAAATTTGCGCTACAATAAAAGCTGCTGCTGAAGGTGAACTGAAAGGTATTCTTGGTTATACTGAAGATGCCGTAGTTTCTCAGGATTTCGTAGGGGAAAAGAAAACTTCCGTATTCGATAAAGATGCGGGTATCATGTTGTCTCCAAACTTCGTGAAATTGGTTTCTTGGTACGATAACGAAACTGGATATTCTAACAAGTTAGTAGATATGCTGATTCACTCAGCAAGTATTTAATAAGCTTGCCTATTGATAAAAGTATCGCCTTCCCGTTGGGAAGGCGATACTTTTTTTTCCTACTACTATTCGCTACTTTTATTTCTTCTTTTTCAAAACTTTTCGCAATTTATTTTTCCCATCAATATTCTTTGGTGGTTCCAAATTTAAAATTTCAGCAACTAGCGGATAAACATTTACATTTTTAAATTCATTGATTACTAATCCTTCCTGAAAAAGAGGACCCCAAGCATAAAAAATAGCTTTCATTTCAGGCACTTTTCTAGGGTCGTAGCCGTGTTTTCCTACGGTGGCTTTCCTACATTTTTCTAAGAAAATCTTCGGAGCTTTTGGAACTAGAAGTAGGTCACCGATTCTTTTATAAACGTCGTTTTTAGAACCATAATGCAGTTTTTTAGGAAATCGTGTAGCCAAAAAGACGTCATAGTCTTCACTGGCATTTTTCTTTAGAAACTGATAGGTTGGTGCAATATCTTTTGGATTTTTAACGCGGACGCGTAATAATGTTTGCGCATTAAATACTTGAAATTTCGACTGGTCGAGAAGCATTTCAGGAATTTCCAAAGGATGCTCTTTATCCACAGCTAGCATCCCGTGATCGGAAAGAAAAATAAAATTCACATTCTCAAGTCCAATTTTTTTTACATCGTTCACCAACTTTCCAATTGCAGCATCTACAAGCTGTACCGCATTTCTTGTTTCGTAAGCTTCGGGACCAAAATGATGTCCTGCAGCATCCACTTCTGGAAAATATAGGGCAATGAAATGAGGTCTTTTTTCTGCTGGCAATTTTAACCAATTAATCACTTTCGCAACCTTTTCATGCGGAGAAAACTTCTCATGATACGGATAGTAATAGGTAGGCCGAACACCTCCAGCTTCGCTGGAAGAACCTACCCACTGCAAAGTTGCAGAGATCGTTTTATTTTTTTCAGCTAATGACCAAAGAGGTGTACCCCCGTACCAAGAACCATCTTCCGAGGTTTCGGCTTTGTTCATAAAATAATAGGTGGCTTTTGCTGGATCGTAAAAATAATTATCCACCAAACCGTGATGCGAGGGATACATACCGGTAATCAAGGACCAGTGATTGGGGAACGTGATGCTCGGAAAACTTGGCAACATGGCTTTGGCACGAACTCCTCTCGACGCGAGATTGAGAATATTTTTAGCCTCGTACTTTTCGGCGTAATCTGAGCGAAATCCATCGGCGGAAATCAAGATTATGTAAGGCTTTTTCATCGCTTCTGGACTGTTAAATCGATCGGGAACTATTCGTTGCGCTGTATCAATACTAGGCGCTTGCCCTAACACAAGTGAAAAACTTATAAAAAGAAGGAAAAAAATAACTTTTTGCATAGCGAAAATCAATCACACAAAGATAGAGGAGATATTTGAAAATGTAAAATCGTGAAGATGAAGTTTCATCTTTGGATTATGTAATAATTAAAAATAGTCACAAAACAAATCCTCTAGGGTAAGCTCTATCTTTGTTAAAAAATTTGTAGATGAATGCAACGATGATTCAGTTCTTCCATTGGTACACCGACGGAAATCAATTTTATCAACATGTAGAAGACCAAATACCCTACTTAAATGATCTCGGAATCACCGCTGTATGGCTTCCCCCCGCATACAAATGCAATGCTGGAGGATATTCCGTAGGATATGACCCCTACGACTTGTTCGATCTGGGCGAATTTGATCAAAAAGGAAGTGTTCCAACAAAATACGGTTCCAAAGAAGATTATTTAAAATGTACCCGTCAACTTAAAGAAAACGGAATCTCCGTTATTGTAGATATCGTCCTCAACCACAAAGCAGGTGGCGATGAAAAAGAACGTTTTACAGTTGTAAAAACGGATGAACATAATCGAGAACACCCTATTTCAGATCCTTTCGAAATTGAAAGTTACACCAAATTTACCTTTCCGGGTCGACAGAACACCTATTCGGATTTCCAATGGGATTTTACTTGTTTTTCGGGAGTAGACTATGCAGAAGGTCAGGATAAAGGAGTCTTTCGTATTATAAATGATTACGGAGATACTTGGGATACGATGATTAGTGATGAAAAGGGGAATTACGATTATTTGATGTATAACGACATTGAGCATCGAAATCCATTTGTTCGTGCCGAGTTAAACCATTGGGCAGCTTGGTACCATGATTTGGTTCAATTTGACGGCGTGCGTCTCGATGCGGTGAAACACATCTCATTTGATTTTTACAAAGAGTGGCTTCAGCTTCTGCGTTCCAATTCAGGAAAAAATATTTTTGCAGTTGGCGAATATTGGGCACCCGGTCAGCTGGAGTTGTTACAAAATTATATTGCCGCCACGGAGGGAAATATGTCATTATTTGATAGTTCTTTGCACCATCATTTTCACGAAGCCTCGCTTGCTGGCTCGGAGTATGATTTACGTCAAATTTTTGATCACACACTCACGCAAGCCGATCCGCTACATTCGGTAACAGTAGTTGACAATCATGACACACAGCCTTTACAACAACTAGAAGCTCCAGTCGAAGCGTGGTTCAAACCACTAGCGTATGCGTTCATCCTCCTTCGTCAGGATGGGTATCCCTGCGTATTTTATCCCGATTTGTATGGTGCGCATTATACCGACCATGATAAAGAAGGGAATGAACAGGAAATTTTTCTAAATAAAGTCGACGGAATTGAAAACCTTTTGCGTGCTAGAAAACACTTCGCCTACGGTAACCAGCGTGACTATTTTGAAGACGCAAACTGTGTAGGCTGGGTTCGAGAAGGAAATGGCGAGCAGCCAGGTTGTGCCGTTGTTTTATCAAATAAAGATGCTTACACAAAACCAATGGAAATGGGCGTTGGCTATGCCGGTAAGACTTTCTTTGATTTTCTACAGAGGACGGAAGAAAAGGTTGTGATTGATGAAAATGGTTGGGCCAATTTTCCCGTTCCTGCAGGAAATGTAAGTGTTTTTGTTCCTGAGGAGTTAACATAATTTAACGTCGTCAACCTCTAAAAGGCCCTAGTGCTTCGATATTTAATTGGTATCTTTGTTGAAGTCAGCGCTAATTACTTTGTAAATTTCTGTTTAAACTGGCAATTTCTGTAATAAAAAAAAGACCTATCCAAAGAAAAAAGACGTATGTCTGAAAAATCCAATTTAATAAAACGCCTCATCCCATTTATACTTTTATTAGGGATGGCGGTAGTTGTATTTTTTGCTACGCGTTATTATAAAAAAGAGCTGTTTACGGTTATGGACGTCCCTCATTTTTCGTTAACCGATCAGCATGGGAAAGCCATCACGGATAAAGATATGCTCGGAAAAGTATATGTTGTTGAGTTTTTCTTTAGTACCTGTCCCACGATTTGTCCTGTTATGAATCGTAATATACGGCACATCGACCAGGAAATTAACAATCCTAATTTTGGAGTAATCTCCATCTCTATTGATCCTGAAAAAGACACCACTGAGAGACTGAAGAAGCATGCGGATAGTTTGGGAATAAAAAATCCGAATTGGCATTTTCTAACTGGAGATCGCAAATATATTGGGAAAATTGCCGACGAATTTGATATTTATGTTGGCAAGGAGGAAAGTGGCGCCGAAAGTTTGAACCACAGCGGCATGTTTGCACTAGTAGATAAAAAAGGAAAGGTGCGTTGCCGTTTTGATGAAAATAACCAACCCATTTTATATTATTCGGGACTGAATTACTCGGATGCTAAGGGTGAAACCTCGAAGTTGGATGGAAAATACCATCCCGATCGCGAAAAGTTAATTGAAGATATCCAAACATTATTAAAAGAGTCTAATTAAAAAATAAAAGTTATGAACGTATTTAAAATCACAACTTTAGCGGCACTATTTGTTGCACAAGGTGTTTTTGCACAGTTTAGTCAAACCCCACTGAAATATGCGTACAATGCATTAGAAGGGTCGATAGATGCGCAAACCATGGAAATTCATTATACAAAGCATGCGGCAGGTTATATGAATAATCTTAATAAAGCAGTGGCAGGAACTCCACTAGAAAAAGAGTCGATAGAAACTATCTTAGGTAAAGTTTCTACGTTAACTCCTACAATTCGGAATAATGCTGGAGGACATTATAATCACGAGCTGTTCTGGACTATTTTGACACCTCAAAAAAATACACAGCCTTCTGCAAAACTTTCGGCAGCAATAAAAGCACAATTTGGAGATATCACCAAACTTAAAGAGCAACTAAGCAAAGCAGGAGCCGATCGTTTTGGTTCTGGTTGGGCATGGCTTGTTGTGGATGGTTCGGGAAAATTAGCCGTAACGTCAACTGCAAATCAAGATAATCCCATGATGGATCTTGCGGAAGTAAAAGGAACTCCCATTTTAGGAATTGATGTGTGGGAACACGCGTATTACCTAAAATATCAAAATAAGCGAGCCGATTATCTTACCGCTTTTTGGAATGTTGTTGATTGGAACGAGGTTTCCAAGCGTTACGAAAATGCCCTTAAGAAATAATAAATTAGAATTGCAGAATAAAAAAATCCCGACCAATGGTCGGGATTTTCTATATCATAAAACAAAAATCAATTACGCTTGAACGTTATTGTTTCCGCCTAATACGAAAGGCTCAACTTCTTTGATTTCTCCGAATTGTTGCTCGTAGTTAGCGATATTTTGCTGAAGCGCTGTAAGAACTCTCTTCGCGTGAAGTGGAGCCAAGATTACTCTTGATCTTACGTTAGCTTGCTGTACTCCTGGCATCAACTGGATGAAATCCAATACGAATTCTGATGGAGAGTGGTTAACCAAAGCAAGGTTACAATAAACACCTGCAGCTACCATTTCGTTCAATTGAATGTTAATGTTGTTTGGATCTTGATTTTGATTGTTGTCCATTTTAATTTAATTATTTTTTGTTTGAAAATTTGAAATTTGAGATTGTGAAAATATAAAAATAATTTCAAATCTCAAATCTCAAATACTGATTTTAGTTAATATCTTCAAACTCTTTTTTAGAGCCTACAATTACATTCTGGTAGTCTTTAAGACCTGTTCCCGCAGGGATTCTGTGTCCTACGATTACATTTTCTTTCAGACCTCCTAA
>JAYRQH010000391.1:0-1509 GCA_041910715.1 Bergeyella sp. | reverse complement strand
GGCATTCTAACCAGCTGAACTACCGGATCATGATTACTAAAGAACTCCCTTTCTTTTGGTGAGTGCAAAATTACGCTTTTTTCCCAATCTTGCAAGTGTTTTTAAAAAATAAATGCTTCCCTTGTAGGAAAGCATTCATTATCAGTTTATTTTTTTTACAGATGCGCAGACAATTTCTCAGCGATAACTTCTTTCGGGCTTACACCGACCAATTTATCTACCACTTCCCCATTCTTGAAGATCAATAAAGTAGGAATATTTCGTATTCCGTATTCAACAGAAATATCCTGGTTGTTATCCACATCTACTTTACCAACCACCGCTTTACCATCAAAATCATTTGAGATTTCATCTACAATTGGACCTAACATCATACATGGACCACACCATGCCGCCCAAAAATCTACCAATACTGGTTTATCTGAATTTAGTACAGTTTCTTTAAAATTACTGTCTGTGATTTCTAATGCCATAATAATTTTATCTTTAATTCTATATACAAATATACTAAAATAAGTGCGACTCGGAAAACCAACACTCTATTGCTTTTATTGGTAAATTCTATGAAAGTTGGGCTTGAATTTCTTTTACAGCTTGCACCAACTGATCAATATCCGACTTGGTTGTGTAGTGGCTGAAAGAAACGCGTAATGGCGTACCGTTCTCCATATCCTCTTCGTCCAAGATCATCAACATTACCGTTGAAGGCTGAGCAGCGCCAGAAGAACAGGCACTTCCCTGAGATATAGCAATACCCTTCATGTCCAATTTCAAGCCAATTAAAGGATCTTTAAATGGTAGTAAAACATTTACTAAGGTAAATAACGAGTTATCTTTCTCGTTTGATCTACCATTGAATTTAACATTCGGAATTTCTTTTAGAAACTGGTCAATTGTATAGTCTTTAATTTCTTGGATTTGTGTAGCATAGGTGTCTAAGTTGTCAATACACATATCGAATGCTTTGCCCAAACCAGCAATTCCGCACACATTCTCCGTACCTGCTCTCAACTCTCGTTCCTGTGTTCCGCCCGAAATCATACCCTTTAACTTGGTTGATTTTTTTATGTATGCAAATCCGCTCCCTTTTGGTCCATGAAACTTGTGGGCACTACACGAAGCGAAGTCAATATTAATCTTCGAAAAATCCAAATCCAGATGCGCTACTGTTTGCACGGTATCCGAGTGAAAATAGGCATTGTATTTTTCACATAAATTCCCAATTTTCTCAATATCATAAATATTTCCAATCTCGTTATTGGCATGCATCAAGGTTACTAAGGTTTTTTTCTCCGAACTTTGAAGCGCTTTTTCCAAATCCTCCATCGAGATATCTCCTTGATGATTCGGACGTAAATAGACCACTTCTACGCCTTTTCTATTTTTCATATCACGCACCGACTCCGCAACGCATTTATGTTCTAAAGGAGAAGTGATAATTCGTTCAACGCCTAAAAACTCAACACAGGCTTTAATAATCAAGTTGTTGGATTCGGTACCGCATGAGGT
>JAYRQH010000390.1:0-3465 GCA_041910715.1 Bergeyella sp. | reverse complement strand
GAATCAATAATCTGAAGATCGTATAATGCTCTTAGTTTATCTTCTACTGAAATTTCTGCGGTTTTCTTAGCCATATTTATAAAAAGTAATTAACAGGATTGGTATCCAAAATAGATTTTGAGATTGCAAATTTAGGAAATTTTTCCGACAATAAGTCAAATAATTGTTGACACACAAACTGTTCGGATTCAAAATGGCCAATATCACAAAGAAGTATTTTGCCTTCCGCTTGAAAAAAGTCGTGATATTTGAGATCTCCGGTAAGATACGCATCACAACCCACCGCTTTGGCTGCCGAAATGCCCGACGCACCACTTCCTCCGAGTACACCTACTTTTTTCACTTTCTTACCTCGCAAATGCGAATGGCGAATGATGGGAACATTAAAAATCTCTTTCACTTTTTGAAGAAATTCGTCTTCGGACAACGCCTCAGGTAATTCCCCAAATCGTCCTAAACCAGTGTAATTCGAAGTATTATCCAAAGAATAGATTTGGTAAGCGATTTCCTCGTAGGGATGTGCTATTCGCATCGCCTTTAGAATTTGATTCTCCAAATGATTTTCAAAGACAACTGAAATCAAGTTTTCAGAAACATATTCTCGTTCGTTGATGTTTCCTAAAAATGGATTAGCACCCATTTTGGGTTTAAAAGTACCTTCTCCAGAAATAGAAAAACTACAGTCTTCGTAAAAACCAATACTGCCAGCACCAGCTTCAAACAAGGCGTTCCGAAGATTTTCAGCTTGCTCTTCGGGAACATAGACATCAAGTTTCTTAATTTGATTGGGTTTCGGCATCAGTATGTGTTGATTTTCGAGCTTTAACGCTTCACAGATACCGTAATTCACTCCATTATAATCATTATCAAAAGCGGTGTGCACCGCATAAATTGCTATTTTATTTTCAATAGCCTTAAGAACAGCACGTTCAACATAATTTTTCCCTGTGATTGATTTCAGTCCTGAAAAGATGATGGGATGGAAAACGACAATTAGATTCTTGTTTTGCTCATTTGCTTCATCAATCACCTTTTCTAATGCGTCGTGACAAACTAATATTCCTGACACTTCCATGTCTGCCCTACCACAAAGCAAACCTACATTATCGAAATCCTCAGCTGTTTTTATTTTAAAAAGAGTATTAAGTTGAGCTACAACTTCGTTTAGAACCATTATTACGCTATTTTGTCCACAATTTAACAAATTATTAGTTACTTTACCGAAAATTCGTAGAAAGATTACGCATGCATATTAGGCCAGAACATAATTTAAGACCCGTAAAAAATCCTTTTCTAAAGCAAATTTACCGAGTTATTTACTTTGCCGATACCCCGATGGGGAAGCTTTTCGATATTATTTTATTGGTATTGATTGTGATTTCTACGTCGATGGTGATGATTGAGACCGTGCCGTGGATTCAAGCTAAATACCATATCGTAATTTTTAGAATTGAGTTTTTCATCACGGTTTTATTTGCAATTGAATATTTTCTACGGATTATCACAGTAAAGGATAAGAAAGAATATATTTTTAGTACGCTCGGCATTTTGGATTTATTATCGATTGTCCCGTTTTTACTAAGTATTTTCTTTCCTGTACTTCATTATTTTGCGGTGATCCGGATGTTCCGAATGCTGAGAATTTTCAGGATTTTTAATCTGGCAGATTACATGGATGATTCGCAGTACATCATGAGCGCCATGAGAAATAGCTCGCGAAAAATCTACATCTTTCTTCTCTTTATCTCTGTGTTCATCATCTTTATAGGATGCATCATGTTTGTAGTTGAAGATGGGCAAAATGGATTTACCAGTATTCCACAAAGTATTTATTGGGCTGTGGTAACGATAACAACGGTGGGTTATGGTGACGTGTCTCCGACGACTGGATTAGGAAAATTTATTTCCATCATAGTTATGTTATGTGGTTATAGCATCATCGCTGTGCCTACAGGAATCGTAACGTCCGAACTAAAATATTCACGCAGAAATTTTAAAAAACCTTGCGAACGATGTGGTAATGAGGAAATCGATGGCGACGCACGCTATTGTAAAAAGTGCGGTGAAAAGGTTGTTTCTAATTAAGTTGATGCTGAAAATAAATCAGGATCGTATGAATCCTTTGCAGCGGCATATCCAATATCAAAAATCGCATCCAAAACTTCTTTTTTTCTTTCGAACATACCGTATTTTGCGAGTTTTTTAGAGGTAATAAACCAGTCGCAGTAAGCAAATTTGTGCAGTTCTGTACGATACGAAAGTAAATCGTACGATCGGGAAACAATGGCTTTAATTGTTTTGAGATCTTTAAGTTCTAAATCTTGAGGTGGCGATACAAAAACGCCAATCATCTTGTCGCAATCTTCCTTAATAATATCGGCTGGAAAATTATTAAGAACGCCACCATCGCTGTATAATTTATCATCAATAATATACGGCGTTGTAACACCTGGAACGGAACACGAAGCTATAATAGCATCTATAATCTTAAAATCATCGTCGAAAATTACTTGTTTACCGGAAACCAATTCGGTAGCGACAATTTTCACTTCTTTATTGAGATCTCCAATTCGTTTATCTTTAAAAATAGGCTCTAAATAAACCCTAAAAATCTTAGAAGATACAAGACCAGGTTGATTGAAAGCAAAATGTTTCCAGTTGAAGAAATAAATGGATTCAAAAAAATGCAGTATTTCTTCGGGTGACTTCCCCATTGCATACAAGCTTCCAACGATAGACCCCGCACTGCAGCACGCCAAAATATCGGGTCCAATCTGTTTTTCAAGTAAAAATTGAAGAACACCCGCATGCGCAACTCCCTTCGTGCCACCTCCCGATAAAACCAAACCTATTTTTTCCATTGTTTTTTTGATTTTGTTCAAAATATAAAACCATCGTGTACACGATGGTTTTTATACTGTAATCTATAAGATTTTAGATGTGAATTACTTCACCGTAGGCTGCTGCTGCAGCTTCCATCACCGCTTCCGAAATTGTCGGGTGAGGGTGAATTGCTTTGATGATATCGTGGCCTGTAGTTTCGAGCTTTCTAGCAACAACAGCTTCAGCAATCATATCCGTTACTCCATCACCAACCATATGACAACCCAGCCATTCGCCGTATTTAGCATCGAAGATTACTTTGATAAATCCATCTGTATCTCCATTAGCTGTTGCTTTTCCGGATGCTGAAAATGGAAATTTACCAACTTTCAATTCGTACCCCTTTTCTTTGGCCTGCTTTTCAGTAAGACCTACAGAAGCTACTTCTGGATGGCAATAGGTACATCCTGGAATATTGGAATAATCTATTTTCTCTACGTGAAGACCTTTTAGTTTTTCAACACACGTAATTCCTTCTGCCGAAGCAACGTGCGCAAGAGCTTGTGTCGGAATAATATCGCCAATTGCATAATATCCTGGAACGGACGTTTCGTACCATTCGTTAACCAATACTCTACCTTT
>JAYRQH010000389.1:0-2174 GCA_041910715.1 Bergeyella sp. | reverse complement strand
TAGGATTGTTTGGCGTGCATAAGAACAAAACTTTTGCATTTTTATTTTCTATTTTTCTACTGAACTCTTCTTTTTGGAGTTTAAAATTAGAATCTAAATCCAATTTTATGACCGCATTTTCGTTAATGGATGCATAAAATTCGTACATCGCAAAGGAGGGGTTCAAGACCACAATTTTGTCTTTTTTCGGTTCACAGAAAATTTTAATAATCAAATCAATCAGCTCATCACTTCCGTTTCCAATACTGATTTGGTCGCTTGATATGGAGTTGATGGCAGCCAACTTTTGTTTTAATCTCTTTTGAGTCGAATCGGGATAGCGATTGTACCTTCCAAAAGGATTTTCGTTCGCGTCTAATAACGTGTAATTTTCTGAAGTGAAGGAGTCACGGAAAGTAACGTAGGGTTGTAACGCCAAAATATTGGGACGAACAAGCGCTTCTATGGTATTGGTTGTTCTCATAATTTTTCCTTTACAAAGTTTAATCGAAGACTAACTGCATTTTTATGCGCCTGCAGTCCCTCAGCTTCTGCCATGAGTTCAATCATTGGACCTAAATTTTGAATTCCCATCTCAGAAATCGTCTGAAAAGTTATTTTTTTAACAAAACTGTCCACCGAAACACCGCTGTACATTCTTGCATTTCCATTGGTCGGCAACGTATGATTGGTTCCGCTGGCATAATCACCCGCACTTTCGCAAGCAAAATTTCCTAAAAATACCGAGCCCGCATTTTGAATTTTTGATGTGTATTTTTCTGCATTTTTTGTGGCAACAATCAAATGTTCGGGCGCATAGAAATTACTGAATTCGAATGCATCATCTAAATTACTAAACCACAGAAAACGACTGCTTTCTAGGGCTTTTTGTGCTACGTCGGCCCGAGGTAGTAATTTTAGTTGCGTATCAACTTCTTCCATTGTTTTTTCTAAAATTTTTTGTGAATCTGTTACGAAAACCACTTGGCTGTCGGGGCCATGTTCAGCCTGAGCCAACAAGTCGGCTGCACAAAATTCAGGAATCGCATCTTCGTCAGCAATGATCAGCACTTCGCTTGGTCCAGCAGGCATATCAATACTTACCCCCAGTTCAGTTGCATATTCTTTTGCACACGTAACAAACTGATTTCCTGGACCAAAAATTTTGTAGACTTTGGGAATACTTTCGGTACCGAAAGTCATTGCTGCAACTGCTTGCGCGCCTCCAACTTTAAAAATTTGTTTAATTCCACAAAGCTTGGCTGTATAGGCTATTATAGGGTTGATACTTCCATCTTTTGAGGGTGGAGTACAGAGGATAATTTCCTTGCAACCTGCAATTTTAGCAGGAATTGCCAACATTAAAACGGTTGAAAATAGCGGCGCCGATCCTCCCGGAATGTACAAGCCTACTTTTTCAATTCCTCGCGATTCTCTCCAGCAAAAAAGTTCCGGACTTGTCTCGATCTTCAGATTATTCTCGAGCTGTGATAGGTGAAATTTTTCGATATTTTGTTTGGCAGTTTGGATGGCTTTTTTCAAGTCGTCATCCACGTAGTTTTCAGCAAGGTCAATCTCATTTGCATCAACCTTTACTGAATTTAGTTCTACTCTATCAAATTCTACCGAAAAATTTCTTAAAGCTTCATCACCAAAATTCTGAACTTGGGTAAAAATTTCTTTTATGGTACTTTTAAGTCCAATAGTTTCAAGCTTTGGTCGCTGGCTTATTTCTGGCCATACATCTTTTGTTGGATTGTTGTATATATTCATTGTGTTTTTTTTTAAATGACCATTTTTGAGATTGGAACAATCAAAATATCTTGAGCTCCTGCAGTTTTCAATGCATCAATCACTTCCCAAAATCGATTTTCTGAAATTACAGAATGGATACTACTCCATCCTTCCTCAGCTAATGGAATCACTGTTGGACTTTTTAAAACGGGAAGAATTTGGGATACTGATTCAATTTTTTCGTTAGGAACATTCATCAGTATGTATTTGGTATCTTTTGCTTTTAATACCGCTTCGATTCGAAAAACCAACTTTTTTAGTAGTTGTGATTTATCTTCCGATAAATCTTTATTTTTCGCTAAAACCGCTTCTGATTTTAAAATGGTTTGGGTTTCCCGCAGACCATTTTTGAACAGTGTACTTCCAGAGCTCACAATATCGCAAATACCATCTGCCAAACC
>JAYRQH010000388.1:0-3737 GCA_041910715.1 Bergeyella sp. | reverse complement strand
CACCGGTATCAAGGACACAGCCTATTATTGGAACGAACTGTATAAATGCCTTCGTGTATATGCACGTTTGAAAAAAGTAGCTCCCGAGGTTGATTCTCTAAATATCGGAGGAGGTTTTCCAATTAAAACATCTCTGAATTTTGATTACGATTATCAATACATGGTCAATGAGATTGTTTCCCAAATTAAGAAATTTTGCGAGGAAGAAGGGGTTGAAGAACCGAATATCTACACTGAATTCGGAAGTTTTACCGTTGGAGAAAGTGGAGGACATCTGTATAAAATTATTTCGCAAAAACGTCAGAACGACCGAGAAAAATGGAATATGATTGACTCGTCTTTTATGACAACGCTTCCTGATACGTGGGCGATTTCCCGTCACTTCATTATGCTGCCACTGAACCGTTGGGATGATACCTACGAGCGCGTTTTTCTTGGTGGTTTAACTTGTGATTCAGATGATTATTATAATTCAGAACAGCATACCAACGCGATTTATCTTCCAACGTATAATGATACAAAACCTTTATATATCGGATTTTTCCATACTGGTGCGTATCAAGAAACCATTGGTGGTTATGGAGGGGTGCATCACTGTTTAATGCCTCAGCCAAAGCATATTTTAATTGATAAGGATGAGGAAGGAAACTTTATCTATGAAGTGTTCCGTGAAGAGCAAACTCCGGGTGATGTTTTAAAATTATTAGGATATTAAATAGCAGATTCGGCGGCCAAAGGCCGCCGAAACTCGTGTTTAAATAGGGTGCTAGAAATACGATTGTAAAAATTCAGGTTTTAGTTTTCGTAAATCATCAACTACCAAGTTGGCGAGCTGATAATCTTGTCCTGTGGAATGCAAACTGCGGTAAGCAGCACAAAAAATGCCCGCGCGATGGGCTGCTAAAATTCCATTTGTGGAATCTTCAATCACCAAACATTCCGATTTGTCCTTACCTGACAGTGTAGTGGCAATGTTAAAAATTTCAGGGTTAGGCTTGGATTCAGCCAACTCATCTCCGCTTACTTTTGCCTCGAAATAGGATCCGATATCAAATTTTTCAAGAACCCAATTAATGGTATTCATCGCTGCAGATGATGCTAAGACTAACGTAATGCCTTCTTTCCGATAGCTTTCAAAAAGTTCGCGCACGCCAGGAAGTAAATCAAATTCAGGATCCGTATCAAAATATTCTTTAAAATACATTCTTTTTAAAGACGAAATTTCGTCCACGTGCATTGAAAGATCAAAATGATTTTTTAAAACAGTACACACCTTTCGAGTCGAAGAACCCGTAAAACTTTGATACAACTCGGGAGTAACGTCAATTTGTAGATCGTGGAAAACTTGATGGTACGCTTTTTTATGCAGCGGTTCGGTATCAACAATAACGCCATCCATATCAAAAAGTACCGCTTTTAAGGCCATAGTTTAATATTAGTTAGGTTTGGTGCAAAGATAGACATCCTCAATATTAAAATACCCTAGTTTTTGAAAACGATTTCTGGATTTATGCTCAATAGTAGATTTTTAAATTCATCATAGTGACGTGGACTAATGATAATATCGTGCGCCTTCGAGAGAATGCGAACTCTTCCGAAGATGCTGGGAGCAGGAGATGAAAGTATGCTTTGGGTTTTTTCTACAGTTTTTATCGTAGCGATAGGTACCGTAGTTGTCCCGAAAATACTGTTTTTAATGTATAGATTTTCATTGTCAATAGAATATTTGATTCCAAAAACGGCATAATTGGTAAATAATATCATGGCTGTTAGTGTGATGATTCCCAGGGTATTAGGATTTTCAAATGCCACAATACATATAAAGAGAAAAATTAAATAAACGAATATCAAAATCTCTAAACCATATCGAACCGGAATTACAGTCATCTCAAATAAGTTTGATTTCACTTTAAAAATACGAAAATTATTAAAATTTGTTTGTATGTAGTATATTAAATACAGTAAGTGTCTTGACCTACTGCTAGATTCTGCAAACCATTTTTGCTATCTTTGTTTTATGGACGCAACACAAGACAAAAGACTTTTTCTCGTTGATGCTTATGCGATGATTTTTCGCGGCTACTATGCATTAATTCGAAATCCCAGACTTACTTCCAAGGGACTTGATACTTCGGCAATATTTGGTTTTACCAATTCCTTAATCGAGTTGATTCGAAGAGAAAAGCCCACCCATCTGGCGGTGGTTTTCGATGTGGGAAAAACCAATGTGCGTACCGATGATTTTGCCGATTATAAAGCCAACAGAAGCGAAACGCCCGAGGCGATACAAATCGCCATTCCGTATATTCACCGTATTTTGGAGGCCATGCATATCCCAATTTTAGGCGTTGAAGGGTATGAAGCGGATGATGTTATCGGAACCATTGCTTGCAAGGCCGAAAAAGAGTGCTATACCACATTTATGGTGACTCCCGACAAAGATTTTGCCCAATTGGTGACCGATAAAATCAAGATTTACAAACCAGGTTTAAAAGGTGGTGATGTCGAGATTTTAGGAGTGGATGAGGTTAAAGCGAAATACCAAATCGAACATCCGAAGCAAGTCATCGATTTTCTTGCCATGATGGGCGATGCAGTGGATAATATCCCAGGTTTGGATGGTGTGGGCGAAAAAACAGCCATGAAATTCCTTAAAGAATATGGTTCCATAGAAAATCTTTTGGCTAATACAGCCGATCTCAAAGGAAAACTGAAGGAAAAAGTGGAGGCAAGTGCTGAAAGGGGAATTTTATCGAAGAAATTAGCCACCATCATTTGCGATGCTCCTATTGAATTTCATCAGGAACAATACGATCTCGAAACGCCCGATTTTGAAAAGGTAAAAGAGGTTTTTGACGAGATTGAATTCCGCCGTTTGTATGAAAATTTATTTCGTGCATTTTCACCAGCGACGGTTACGGCTGTGGAGGTTACTGTAACCGAAACCGCCGAGCAAAAGGTGAATGCAATGGTGGGTCAGCTGGATTTGTTCGCGACCTACGAAGAACTCGAGCAAGCAACCTCGTCCAAATCAACAATAGAAACGAGCGATCATTTGTACCAATACATTGATACTCCTAAGGCGCAGAAAATTTTGGTGGGAAATCTTATGAAAAAGCCTGTGGTGTGTTTTGATACCGAAACAACATCACTCAACGAAATGGAAGCCGAATTGGTGGGAATGAGTTTTTCCTATAAAAAAGGATTGTCTTACTATGTTCCTGTTCCTGAAAATCATGAGGAAGCCATGCAAGTTCTGGAAATTTTCAAGCCATTTTTTGAGAAAGAGGATGTTTTAAAAGTCGCTCATAATTTAAAATTCGATTATAAAGTTTTAAAATCGCACGGCGTAGAGATTAAAGGAAATATGTTCGATACCATGATTGCACATTATCTTTTGAATCCCGATGGCCGTCACGGAATGGATTATCTTTCGGAAGTTTACCTTAACTATAAACCTGTTTCTATTGAAACCATCATCGGTAAAAAAGGAAAAAAACAGGGCAATTTCCGAGATGCAGATTTGTTGACGCAAACCAACTACGCAGCTGAAGATGCCGATATTACCTTTCAATTGTACGAACTTTTCGCTCCTCAACTCAAAAAAGAAAACCTCGCAGATTTATTTTATAAAATTGAAATGCCTTTGATGAATGTTTTGGCAAAAATGGTATTGGCGGGAATTTCCCTAGATGAAAATTGGCTAATACAAGAAAGTAAAGATTTAGAATACGATT